>CAJQKQ010000063.1 GCA_905478925.1 uncultured Verrucomicrobiales bacterium | reverse complement strand
CCCATCGCCGCGGCCACCGAGAACCCGCCCGTATAGGAAAAAAGGTTCAATAGTTTTCCTCCTCCCGCCATTCGCCGCATCACCTCCGCCCGATTCAACCGCTGATCCAGGAAAATCCCCTGCGAATATCCGCTCTCGAAAGATACCTCAAACTCCAGCCCGTTCTCCCGGACAGCAAAAGACCGTAGCTGTGGCGTCTCGCCGCAGGCCGTGTCCACTGCGTCTCGCAGTGAGACCGCCTCCGCCCCATAAAGATGCAACGGACTCTCCTTCTGATGCCGATCCAGCCTCTTCCAATACACACTCCTCCCACTGGCTTTCAGCCAGTCCTTCACCCCCAGCGCAATTTCACTCCCCGGAGTCATCGCCATCCACCGTCCCGCATACTCCTCCAGCGCAAAACCCGGCACCCCGTCCCCCGCACCATCCACCAACCGCACCGCATCTGTTTCCTCACCGGAAAGAATCCCCGCCCGTTTCTCCACCGCCACATCCAACAACTTCCCAATCACAGCCGTGTAAATGCTGAATATCTGAGTCACTGAAAAGCTGAAAATTCACAGACCTGCCTCCTGCACCCAGTCTCCCCCCCTTCAAACTGAACACCAGCAAACACATCTCCAGTCATTCCACAATGGAGAGGAGCAACATGGAGGCACTGACTGCAACTTGAAATCATCCCTCAAATCACTCGATATTAACTACTTTCCCCTTCCCCAAGCGCGCCCCCCCATCTTTAATCATCCTCCTCTCCCTTCGGGTTTAGAATGTAAGATTTAATGTTTAGAATTTCATGAAAGTCCTCCTCACCACCTGCAGCTACCAAGACACTCCCGGCCCACACCACGAACTCATGGAATCCCAGGGCTGGGAAATCACTCGCGAACGCGGCCCGCTCACCGAACAACGCATGCTCGAACTCGCCGGCGACTTCGACGCCTTCCTCTGCGGCGACGACGCCATCACCCGCGCCGTGCTCGAAAAATCGCTACCCCGCCTCAAGGTCATCTCGAAATACGGCATCGGCCTCGACAAGATCGACGTGCCCGCCACCAAAGAATTCGAAATCCCCGTGCTCTTCACCCCGGGTGTCAATCACATGACTGTCGCCGAGCACACCTTCGGCCTGCTCATCGGCCTCACAAAGCACATCGTCACCACCGCCGCCGCCGCCCGCAACGGCGAATGGCTTCGCCTCACCGGCCACGAGATCTACGAAAAAACCATGGGCATCATCGGCCTCGGCCGCATCGGCAAGGAAGTCGCCGTCCGTGCCCGCGCCTTCGACATGAAAGTCATCGCCTTCGATCCTTACTGGGACGGCGAATTCGCAGCCAAACACGACATCACGCGCTGCGCCACCATGGACGAAGTGCTCACCCAGGCAGATGTCGTTTCGCTGCACTGCAACCTAACGGACGAAACCCGCGGCATGATCAACACCGACAAAATCGCCGAGATGAGGGACGGCGTGGTCATCCTTAACTGCGCCCGCGGCGAAATCGTCGAAACCGCCGACATGGTCACCGCCCTCAATTCCGGCAAACTCGGCGGCTACGGCACCGACGTGCTCGACGTCGAACCCCCGCCCGCCGACCACCCGCTGCTCAGCGCCAAAAACTGCATCGTCACCCCGCACATTGGATCGCGCACCTACGAGTCCGTTCCAAGGCAGGCCATGAAATCCCTCAACAATCTCATCAACGCCCTCTCCGGCGAAGGCAACTGCAACTGCGCCAACGGCGTGCTCTGAGCAAGGAGGGGCGGAACACTTCCGCCCGGCAACCCCGTCTTTCCATTTCCAGTTCCATCCGGCGGAAGAGTTCCGCCCCTCCTTGGATCTACTTCGCTTTCTGGAGCTTCAGCATTTCCTCCGCATACCGCTCCCCGAGGAGTAAATAGATATCCGAATTTCCCTTCGGGCTATCCTAGGCGTTGGCGGTTCCGCAAATACCACAGGTGAAACCCAGTGCGATTCATTACGACAGAACAATGGGCGAGAACGGATATACCGACACGCCCCCTTCCGAAATAAAAAAGCCCCGGGAGCCTCCCCCCGGTGCCGATGAATCCAACGATTTCCGATCAGAAGCTGGCTGTCAGGCCGGTGAACAATCCGAGTCCTGCGCCCTTGATCGGGGCACCGAAACGGGACAGCTCATAATCCTCGTCGGCGAGGTTCTCGACACGAGCGTGGAGTCTGACATTTTCAGAGATGGCGTAGCTACCGTGAATGCGGAAAAGTAAGTAGCTGTCGAGCGGGCCGCCGCCATACGACCTTTCATCCACGTACGCAGCGCCGCAGCCGAAGAGCAGCTTTTCCGTCGGACGCCAGTCGATGGACGCGGTGGCAGTGTGATCCGGCTGGTCCTGAAGCGAGTCGCCGAGCCATGTCCAGGCAAGGCGGTAGCCGACGCATCTGGAGATCTCCCCTTCCGCCGCAAACTCAAGTCCTCGGGTAGGTGTGTCTCCCGGGAGGTTCACAGGGGGTGTGGGGAGGGAGCGGACTCGGTTCTCGATGGAGTTCTCAAACCAAGTAAGTGAAACGCGATGGGAGTCGCCGATTCCCTGTTCGATCCCAACATCACAACCGATGCTTTCCTCGGCCGCGAGCTTGGGATTCCCCGCGCCGAAAGCCGTGCCGTAAAGGTCAAGGTAGGTGGGCGTTCGGAACGCCTTTCCCACGCCAGCGCGAAGCCGCGTTTTTTCCAACGCCTGCCATGAGCTGCCGATACGCCACGTCACCTGATCATCGTATTCCGCATAGTCCTCCCAGCGCAGCACGGCATCAGAGGTGATTGTGTCCGTCGGTTTCCACTCCCAGCCGATGTGCGCGCCATAACGCTGTGCATCGGTGTCGGTGCCAATGGTGTTGGAGAAATCCGTGTATTCCCAGAACGCCCCGGTCAGTAAGGTGTGATCATCCCCCATGGATATGCTGTGATCCGTCGAGAACACCGTCCGCTCTAGATCGGTGCCGTAGTTCCCGAAGGCTGTGTCGTTGTCGTAGCTCTCCGAATATCGCCCGAGGGTAAAACGTGCCAGCCAGCCGGGTGCGAACCTTACGTTTGCATAGACGGTGGCGAGACCAGCGTCCGTATGATCGGTGTTCGTCCCAAAACTCTCATACTGGAATCGAGAATCCGTCGCGCGGAAGGTCATTCCGAGGGTGAGACTTTCCGATTGCGCCCACTCCAGCCGCATCGCCGCACGGGCCTGATCGAAGTCCTGCCCGGTTGCGTCATTGTGAGTGCCGTCGTAACCACCGCCGAGGAACCAGGAAAACCCGTCTTTCTCTCCGGAGTGGGATAGATGACCGTTGAGCGAATCGAACGATCCCCCCTCCATCCGCAACTGCGTCGTGGGATCGCCCTCGCCGCGTGCAGTTTCCAGCCAGATCACACCGCCGACGGACTCGCCGCCATGGATCGCTGCCTGCGGCCCGCGCAGCACCTCGATCCTACCGAGGTCGTCCAACCTTGCACCGGCGAAAAAATTCCCCAGGGATACGGTGGAATCACTCACCCGCATGCAGTCAACGACAAGTTGGGAATAGGAAGTCGTCGTGCCCCGGATGAAGACGGATCCGATCGCACCTGTCTGCCCGGAGGTGGAGGTTGCGATTACGCCCGGCACTTCGTTGAGCGCCTGCCGGAGATCCAAGATTCCCCTTTCCTCGAGTTCGCGCGGGTTGATTGCCGTGACTGCGGAGGTCGCTTCCGAGACTTTTCCAGGCAGTCTCCATGCGGAGATAACCAGGGTGTCGAGTTCGCTTTCAATCTCCGCAGGCGCGTGCCCGCAGAGTGTGATCGCCGCAATCCCGGTGAGGGCGCAGCCTGTCCATTTCGTCCGGCCAAGGGCGGACGTTTTGTTTTGTGTCATTTATATTTGGTATCCGTGGCGCTGTTTTCCGCAGCCCCGTTCAGACAACTCCCTTGGCTGGCGATCTGGCTCAGTCTCCCGCTCTCGCGAAAAACCATACAGTGGCGGTACCGCTCCGGATTCACACCGGATTCCCCATCAATTTCCTGCCCGTGCGACGGACTTCCAAGGAGGTGCCGCTTTGTTTTTCGCGGCGGGAAAGGACGTATCGGGATGAGCGGAATCGGTCAAGGGATGTGAAATAAAAAAACTCGCGCAAAGTCGCAAAGTTTTGAAGCTTTCAGTTCTGATTCTGAATGAGCCAGTCTGGAATTCAGGAATAAGAACCACGCGATTCGTAAGCATCAGATTTTCTCCCTTCCTCATTGATATCCTCTGCTCCTCTGCGGCTTTGCGCGAGAAACCTTCCTCTTTGGAGTTTGAATTTTGAATTTTGAATTTTGAATTTTTGATGCGTAGCATCCGCCGCATGAACCAACCCCGCATCCTCGACGGCAAGGCCGTCGCCGCCACCGTCCTCGAAGAGTGTCGCACAGAGACCGCCGCACTGAAGCAAAAGGGAATCACCCCGGGGCTCGCCGTCGTCCTCGTAGGGAGCGATCCCGCCTCCGCAGTATATGTCGGCTCCAAGGCGCGCACCTGCGCCGATCTCGGCTTCCATTCCGTGAAGATCGAACTCCCGGAAGACACAACCCAGGAGGAACTTCTCAAGGTTGTCGCCGATCTCAATGCGGATCCCGCTGTGCACGGCATTCTCGTCCAGTCGCCCCCACCGAAGCACATCGATGAGGAAACGGTCATTCGCGCGATCAATCCACAGAAGGACGTAGACGGCTTCCACCCGGAGAACGTCGCCAAGCTGGTGCTGGAAGATTCCTCGGCCTTCGTCCCCTGCACCCCGGCAGGCTGTATGAAACTGCTCGAAATTTCCGGTATCGATACCCGCGGCGCCGAAGCTGTCATCATCGGCCGATCTATGATCGTGGGAAAACCTATGGCCATGCTGCTGGTAGCAAAGGGCTCTGACGCTACCGTTACTATCGCCCACTCGCGCACCAAGGATCTCGCCGCCGTCTGCCGCCGTGCTGATATCCTCATCGCTGCCGTCGGCCGTCCGGAAATGGTCAAGGCCGACTGGGTGAAACCAGGAGCCGTGGTCATCGATGTCGGCATCAACCGCATCCCGGACGCCACAAGAAAATCCGGATCTCGGCTCACCGGAGATATCGACTACGCCGAGGTCGCCCCCCGATGCGCCGCCATCACCCCCGTCCCCGGAGGGGTCGGCCCCATGACCATCGCCATGCTGATGAAAAACACCATCAAGGCGGCGAGGCAATCGATCTAATTGGCAGACTCCGCCGTAATGAAGCGCCCGCTCCCGATGAGATCGGGTGGCATTACCGCTTTCCCCGCTTGCAATCTTTTCTTACTCGCTGAAAACTCCCCCCGGAGAGACCGTCTGCGCTGCCTCCAGCCGGATATTCCCATTCCCATTCCCAACTCCATGACAAAAATCCCAGCACTGATCTTCGCCACCGCGGCGCTATCCCTATCATCCGCCCTCCCACAGGCAGTGGAAGTCAACGGCATAGCCGCCAAGGTGAACGGCAGCGTGGTAACGAAGAACGAAGTAGCTTTCATGCTCGCGCCAATCTACGCGCAGCTGGCGACGCAATATCCAAGGCGAGGACCCGAATTTGAGAAACAGTTCAACGCAGCACGTGAACGCACCCTCCAGGAACTGATCGACCGGCGCATCATCCTAGATGAATTCAAACAACTCGGTGCGATAATCCGCCCTGTTCTGATCGACAGCGAAATAAAGCGGCAGATCAGGGAACTCTACAACGGCAACGAAAGCAAGCTGCGGGAGGAACTGAAGAAGTCCCGCCTAACGATGGATCGCTACCGTGAGATCACCCGCGAAAAAATGGTGGTGCAGTCAATGCGTGCTCAGCAGTTTTCGGACGCACCGCCGCCGCTGCCCAACGAGATCCAGGCCGAATATCAGGAAATCAGCGAGGATCTGCGCGATGTAACCCAGGACAAGATCACCTTTCGTAAAATTTTCATCCCTTCCAGCGATCCGGAAAGTCCCCTTGCGACCCCTGAAACACAGCTCGCGCTCGCCGAGGATATCGCGAATAAAATCAAAGGCGGCAAATCTTTCGAGGAAATGGCCGAGACATACTCCAAAGATGCCTTCGCAGAGCAAGGTGGCCTGCAGCAAGAATTGCCCAGAACAGATTTATCGCCGGAATTCGCCGCTATCCTTTTCGACTCAACTGAGGAAAAGGTAGTTGGCCCACTCCTGGATCCCCGCGGCTTCACAATCGTCAAAGTGCTCTCCAAGAACCTCGGACCCACTCCGCCTCTAGCCAATGTTTACCCGATGATCGAAGAACGGGTGCGCAAGAAGAAGACTTCCGCGAAATACGAGCGCTGGATCGAGTCCCGCCGCAAGCGAGCAATGATCGAGATTCGGAAATGAGCCAGCCTCTTTAGAATAAGGAGCATCAAAGCACAAACCATGGAAGAACGCTACGAAATCAAGGGCAAGATCGGGCAAGGGGGTCTTGGCGCCGTTTATCGAGCCCAAGATGTCCGTATGAACCGGGAGGTTGCGATCAAGCGCATCGTCGCGAACCCCGAAGACTCCAGCATCTCTGAGGAAGCCACCAGGCAACTGCTCAAGGAAGCCGGTTCGCTGGCTTCCCTCCAACATCCGAACATCGTTACGATCTACGACGTCGGCACGGACGATGACGGCCCCTTCGTGGTAATGGAATTGCTCACTGGAGAAACGCTTGAGGAACTGATCGGCAAAGGATCCTTCACCTGGCCGGATTTCCGCCAACTCGCCATGCAAACGCTGGAGGCGCTCATCGCCGCACAGGAACTGCACCTTGTCCACCGCGACCTCAAACCGAGCAATATCATGCTCACCTGGCTTCCGTCCGGAAAATTCCAGGTCAAAATCGTCGACTTCGGCCTGGCAAAGCTTTCCTCGAAGCCATCCCTGCAGACAATCGACCAATCGGACGGCGTATTCGGTTCGATCTATTTCATGGCTCCCGAACAGTTCGAACGAGTACCGATCGACCTGAAAGCCGATCTCTACGCCATCGGATGCGTCTTCTATTACGCCCTCACCGGCACCTACCCGTATGATGGTGATACGGCAGCGGAGGTGATGGCCTCCCACCTGCAGCATCACGTGACGCCTCTCCAGGAAGTCCGCGAGGGTATTCCGGTCTGGGCTTGCGACTGGATTATGTGGCACATCAACCGCCAGTCTGAGGATCGCCCAGAATCCGCACGTGAGGCACTGAAATTTTTCGTAGATAACGATGAGCACCCTGACCCGGCGTTGAGCACTGGAAATCCCGTCCCACCGCAGGAAGAGCAGAAACGGCCGCGCCTTCTCATCCCCGGATCCGCACCGGAACCTACCGTCGTGAATGACCCGGTTCCCACACAACCGATCAAGACCGCTGCCGCGCCGATCGCCCTGAAACCTCCTACAGGCTCAAAGCCGAGCGTCCACACGACGTCCCAAGTCCTCCAATCTTCACCGCAAAAATCCCCGCCGCCGCCGCCGACACAGCCCGTCGCTCTCGCTACACCCCAGCAATCCGCCGCCGAGCCTCCCAAAAAACCGGCAGTACCGAGCACCGTTGCGCTTACACCAAGCTCCAACACGCCCGCCACCGTGACCCCGGCCGCAACTCCTGTTCAGCTACCCCCTCAGAAAAAGAAGGGACTTTCTGCGGGCGTCAAGATGGCGATTGCCACCATTCTCGGCATCATCATCGTGGGACTCGGTATCGTTGCCCTCAAGAAAAGCGGCAGCAACGCCGAGGCCATAGAATACAACGAGATGATAGAAATCGCCAAGAAGGATGATGCGACCGAAGTGCCGGTCAACAAGCGCAAGCTTGAGATCCTCCTTCGAAACGCATCCACGGTCTCTGCCAATACCAACCGCGAAGTGGTCTACAAGGCACTTTATCTCGCAAAATCGATCGACGGCACGGATGTCGATGCCCGCATCGCGGAATTCGCCACTACCCAGGAAATTATCCCAGATGTCCGCATCGTCCTGCTCCGCCAGGTTCTGCGGAGAAGGGCAAATCCCGCCATCATCGGAACCTTGCTGGAATTCGCCCGCACGACCGATGAGATACCCGCTGCCGTAGCCGCAATCGAAGCCACCCGCTTCATGTCCACTGATACACATTTCAGGCAGTTCCTCGATACCATCAAAACAACCAAACACGACATGATCCGCAAAGCAGCAGAGGAAAATGCTGCGGAGATTATCAAAAAAACCGCCTCGAAGCCGGCACTAGGCAAGGCCGTTGCGGAAGCTCATGAAGCTACCAGTGATGCGCTTGTCCGCTATTCCCTACTGCGGCTGTTGGGTCGGATCGGCGGCGACGCCTCACTCGCACTCGCCGAGAAAGGCCTTCAAAGCGAGGATGTGAAAGACCAGATCGCCGCGATCGTGGCGCTGGGCACCTGGGCCGACGACTCCGGTTTCAAGGCTCTCATCAAATACCTTGGCTCCGGCCCTGACCTGCAAATCCGTGCCCGTGCCTACGCGTCCGCCTACCAATATGCCGCAGAGAAAGAAGGCAACATCGAAGAAATTTGGACGATGCTTTCCACAGAGTCGAAAACTCAGGATGAGCAGTTGAAGCTGATCCGCGGCCTCGCCAACGTCAAACCCGAGCCGTGGGCATTCGCGTTGCTGAAAAAATTCGAGGACGAATCGGAGTATGACAAGGCAATCGACCTCGCCGAGCGCGCAATCGTGCGGCTCAAGGACATCCAAAAAACCCAGGGCAGCTCGGAGGACGAGTGAATCGAGGGTGACCTGTCCTCCGTCCGTTTTTCAGCATTTTAACATTTTAGTTTTTCAGCATTTACCTCCCCAGTGACACCCGAACAACAGCTCACCCAACTCACCGCAGGCACCGCAAAAGTCCTTTCCGAAAAGGAATTGCTCGAAAAGCTCAAGCTAGGCCGCCCGCTCAGGATAAAGCTCGGCGTGGATCCCACTGCTCCTGATATCCATTTTGGCCACACGGTGGCTCTTGAAAAGCTCAGACAGTTCCAGCTCCTCGGCCACCAGGCGGTACTGCTGATCGGTGATTTCACGGCAACGATCGGAGATCCATCTGGTCGCTCCGCCACCCGCCCGCCCCTCACCCGCGACGAAGTCCTGAAAAATGCAGCGACCTACACGGAGCAAGCCTTCAAGATCCTCGACCGGGAGAAAACCGAAATCGTTTACAATGGCGACTGGTTCCGGAAAATGAGCTACGAGGAAATCCTGCGACTCAACTCCCGTGTCACTCTCCAACAGATGCTTCAGCGCGAGGACTTTCGCAACCGCATCGATGCGGGCCAAGAAGTCCGCCTCCACGAACTCCAATACCCCGTGATGCAGGGCTGGGACTCGGTCGAGATCCGTGCCGATGTCGAACTCGGCGGCACCGACCAGCTTTTCAATATTCTCGTCGGTCGTGACATGCAGAAGGACGAAGGCCAACCACAGCAGGTCGTCATGGTCATGCCCCTCCTCGAAGGACTCGACGGCGTGAAAAAGATGTCGAAATCCTACGGAAACTATATCGGTGTCTCCGATCCCCCGCAGGAAATGTATGGCAAGCTGATGAGCGTATCCGATGAACTGATGGATCGCTACTACCTCCTGCTGCTTGGCGAGACCCGTGATCCCGCCACCCATCCGATGGAGTCCAAGAAGTCTCTCTCCCAGAGTTTGACAGCCCGCTACCACGGCCAGGCCGAGGGCGACGCGGCACGCGCCGATTGGGATACCCGTTTTTCGAAAAAAGACCTAACCGCCGCCGACCTACCGGAAATCGCTATAGCAGATCTTCCGCTAAACACCACCGTCCTCAGCCTATCGTCATTCGCCTTCAAAACTTCGTTCGGTTTGGAAAAATCCAATGGCGAGCTGCGTAAACAGTTCATCACCTCCGGCTCCGTCCAACTCAACGGTGAGAAACAAACCGATCCCACCTCACTGATCACACCCTCACCCGGCGACACACTGAAACTTTCGAAGAAACACGCCGTTCGCTTCGTCTAAACATTTCATCAACACATAAATCCCAAAGCGCCAAGAAACCGGCACTTATCCTCGCCCCCTTCGCCTTCGCCGGTGAGGAACAACTCTTCAACGGAAAAGACCTCACTGGCTGGGAAGGTTCCCCCCAGTTCTAGTCCGTCGAATACGGCGACAACTACAGCGGCATCCTCTACGAGGAAAAAGGACGCGGTATCCTTGCAAAACGCGGCCAAAAAGTCGCCATCGCGCAAGGCAAGGCAACCCACCAAGCCCAAGATCGAAGTCACTGGCTCTACCGGCGACAGCAAAGAAATCCAGGCCGCAATCAATAAGGACGACTGGAACCATTACAAAATCGTCGCCGAGGGCAACCACGTGCAGCATTTCATCAACGGCAAGCTCACCGCCGACATCACTGACAACACCGCCGAGGCACCGAAAAAAGGCATCATCGCCCTTCAAGTCCACCAAGGCTGCCCGATGAAAATCCAGTTCAAGGGCATCACCCTCACCACCAAGTGAGCGAAAACGCAGCCTAGACATCCGGCGGCAAGCTTGCTACCCAAACCCCGCCGTTAATTCTGCGCCCGTAGCTCAGCTGGATAGAGCACCCGCCTTCTAAGCGGACGGTCACTGGTTCGAATCCAGTCGGGCGCACTTCTGAAAGCCATTCATCCAATCAGTCCGGAGGATGCAAACCGGAAAGGCGTTGGAGCCAATCCAGTCGGGCGCACCACTTAGTGCCATTCCTAAAACAGTCCGGAGGATGCAAACCGGAAAGGCGACGGCGCCAATCCAGCCGGGCTCGATTTATAACCAACGAGTTACGAAGACAGCTTCTTTTAGACTGAAATCCACTACCCCTAAACTGCCCTTAAAAAAGCCCGCCCCCATTGAAGGAAGCGGGCAATGTGGCAAGTCGGTTAGTCCTGCTTCCGTTTCTTTTCCTTGTTCGCTTCGTAGTATTTACGATTCCTCTCCGCGTTCTTCTCAGCGTTCGCAGCTTGGTATTTTCGATCCTGAGCGCGCTTCTTCTGCCTCCATTCCTCCTGCTTTTCAGGAGTCCAGCTAGCAAATTCTTTCGGCTTTGCCATGGTTATGTGTGGTTGGTTGTCGCTCGGTGTTGCGAGGGTCTTGGCTCCGTTTTTCCGGCCCGGCTCACCCTTGCACACGAAACCCCAGCACGCCGCACTCCGGCGGGCGTTTGGGGCGGCAAGGAGACTCCTGATTGTGGGTTAGTTCGGAGTAATCCTTGCCTTTCTTGCGAGGCGACTCTCGTTACCGACAAAGACCTTGCCGCCTATCCTCATTGTGAGGGTTCCGCTTGGACTCCGTTTCTCCACCAATACCGATGTATCCGCTGGAATCGGAGTCTCTTTCCCTGCTGCGTTCATGAGGCTAAAGGGAATGGTTACGTCAAGCGTCACTGGGAGGCTGACACCCTCCAAAGATTCTATATCCCGAACCTCGGGTATTGCGGGTGTCTCTGGCTGAGTGGGTGTTTCCGAGGGAATGTCTGGGGTACTATCGCCTTCCGGTTCTTTGGTTTTTGTTACGTCTTCCTTCACCTCTAACTGAGCATTAAGCAAATGTCGCTTGACACGTTTTTTAGTGATTTCGTTCCGCAGCTTTTCTATGGCCTCTTCATCCTGAAGCGATGGAACCGACCGCTTACTTATTTCGTCTGGAGAATCATCCGAGAAGTTAGAGACTTTGTTGTATGCGAATGGCAATCCAAAGATGGCCAAGATTATAGCGAGTATAGCGATCAAACCACTTCCTTCGGTCGAACCGCATTTCTGGCATCTCCACCCCCCGATTTTCAGAGCACTTAAAATCCATATGGGAATCCAAAAACCACACAAAAGAACTGTGATTAACAAATGCAGAACGTGACTGGTTCCTGGGCGTGAGTGTAATTCTCTGCTCTGGCACTTCTTACAATTCTTCTGCGTCTGTTCCATGCTTGTATTTCTCTTTTATCTAACACATTAGAGTGTTAGATTGAAAGAGAAATTTTCCAGTCCGTCCATTTGCCTCCGGCTATCTCCACTTCGTTCCGGTTCCGCTGCGCTTCGATTGTGGTTTAATAATCTTTGCCATCCCGAGTGTCGGAGCCCTGAGTATCTCCTGAAATAGTGAAACCTTCCACCTTGCCCCCGGTGAGATCACACTCCCGTCAGGCGAAGGCGAGCTTGCCCTCTCCGCCCTGGAGATGCCCGGAACGCGCGACTCCAGTCGCGCAGGTCATTGCTTCGGAGTGAGCACCGTGCGCGACTGGAGTCGTGCGCGCCCTCACCAAGCATTCGAGCTTCTAGTCTATCCTCACTTGGCCTCCAGTCGCTCATATCCGATCTGGCGGCTGTAGTCTTCCGCACGCCCTCTTCCTAAGGGACAGGAACACGAAACGGCGCGTCGGAACTGAACCTCTCCCAATTCTTCGCAGCACTCATCACATCCTCATGCCGAAGGATCATCGGTAGCGTCCCGCCCTGAAAGCGAGCAAAACACACGGCACCCCTCTCCCGCCTTTCACGGAACGTGCTTTCGTTTCCCAAGGGTTCATCCATTCCTTACCGACGATAGGTTTACAAAAATCCTACGAAATTCATGTACCATTGCCACAAACGCCAGCCACCGAACATCCACGCGACCGCGCCCATCGCAAGGAAGGGGCCAAAGGGCAGTTGTTTACCGAAACCAATTCTCCCGATCAACGCCGCGATGATAGCGAACAAGGAAGCCGCAAACAACGAGAAGAACACCCCGGTCCAACCGAAAAACGCGCCTATCATACCGAGCAGATGGGGATCACCCATGCCCATCGCCTCGCGGGGTATCACCGCACCACGCGCCCTGCCACTGAGGGAAACCATCTTCTCCAGTTCGAAGCTGCGTCCGTCTGAAAGTTCAATGCCGGTTTCCCGGATCACGAGTTGGCCACCACCGGTTTCCTCGCCATCGAGAACCACCTCGGTGGCATCAACGACAAGCCGGTCGGTCTTCCTTGAAAAAATATCCCACCACGGCATCGCCTCACCATCGATGATAAAGCACATCGGGTCATCGTCGCCCTCGGGCTCCTGCAAGGACCACTCGACCTCCTTGTCGAACTTCATCGCCTTCTTCCCGAAAGCCTTTTTCCCCAACTCCACCACTGCCCAGAGCCCGAAGAAACCAGCCACCCAGCCGATCCCGCCACCGATCAGGCCTTGCCACCAGACCTCTGGATTGTAGCCCGCCAATGCGGGAAGCTGAGGCCAGACGGCACAAGCCGCGAGGCCGACTACCGAACCCGCCCAGGTGAAATTTGTCGGAATGATGAGGTGCTCTGCATCGATCCAAGTGATCGCTACCAGCAAGGCCATCAGCACCCACAGGAAAACCCAAACCTGCGGCGGAAACATCCACCAGACCAGCCCGAAGAGGGCGGCGGTGACGATCTCGACCGCGATGTAGCGGAACGGAATGGGCGCGGAACAGTGGGCGCATTTCCCCCTGAGGAACAGCCAGCTAACGACGGGCATATTCTGCAACATGGTCAGCTGGTTCTTGCAAAGCGGGCAGAAGGAGCGACTCGGCTTATTCACCGACATGCCCAGCGGCACACGGTAGATTACGACGTTCAGGAACGACCCGATACACGCACCGATCATCACCGCAGGAATGATCCAAACCGAATGCTCGAAAGGCGGGTAGATCAGAGGCACGAGCGCCACCTTCCGATTTCTCGTTTCACATTCTCCACCGATGGCGCACCCGGATTCGTGCGGGCGGCCAGTGCGGTTTCCAGAGAGAAAACAGATTTCATCTCGTCCGTGTAGGCGGGATCGATCGCTTTCAGATCCATCTCGTCGAGCGGGACACCGGTCTTCACCGATTCGGCGACGGCTTTGCCAACCAGCTCATGTGCGCTGCGGAAAGGGACACCGCTTTTGACAAGCGCATCGGCTAGGTCGGTGGCGAGCAGCATCGGATCGCTGGCGGCGGCCAGGCACTTGTCCTCGCGCATCTCCATGGCAGCGATCATTTCGGTATTCACCGCGAGCACCATCAGGATGGTGTCCACGGAATCAAACAGCGGCGGTTTGTCCTCCTGCAGGTCGCGGTTGTAGGTGATTGGCAGCCCCTTCATTGCGACGAGCAGGTTCATCAGGTTGCCGACGAGCCTGCCCGTCTTACCGCGTGTGATCTCGCAGACATCGGGATTCTTCTTCTGCGGCATCAGTGAGGAGCCGGTGGTGTGTGCATCGGAAAGCGTAACAAAACCAAACTCGCTGCTACACCACAGAACCAGATCTTCGCTGAGCCGAGAGAGGTGAACCCCGCACATCGAGATCACGAAAAGCAGCTCCGCAATGTAATCGCGATCCGCAATCGCATCCATGGAGTTGCGGGTCACCCCGTCGAAGCCAAGTTCTTCGGCGATGGCCTCGCGGTCGAGGTTGATCGTCGATCCTGCGAGCGCACCGGAACCGAGCGGGGAAATGTTCACCCGTCTCCGGCAATCGTTGAGCCTGCCCTTGTCGCGCTGGAGCATTTCCACATAGGCGAGCAGGTGGTGCCCCACCGTCACTGGCTGGCCGCGCTGGAGATGGGTGTAGCCAGGCATCACCGAGGCTGCGTATTTCTCCGACTGATCCACAAGCACGCCCTGGAGCGCGAAGATCCCCGCAGTGATCTCATCGATCTGCTCCCGGCAGTAGAGACGGGTATCGGTCGCCACTTGGTCGTTGCGGGAGCGTGCGGTGTGCAGCTTCCCACCCGTCGCGCCAATGCGCTTCGTCAGCTCCGCCTCGATATTCATGTGGATATCCTCGAGCGAGGTTTTGAACTCGAACTTCCCTTCGCGGATATCCGCTTCGATTTCCCGCAGCCCCTTTTCGATGGAGGAAAATTCCTCATCGTTCAACAGCCCGGCTTTTAGCTGAGCGCGGGCATGCGCGATCGAACCCGCAACATCGTGCGGGAACAGCCGCCAATCATAAGAGATCGATTCGCCGAACTGCTGAACCAGCGACGAGGTATCCTGAGCAAATCTTCCTTTCCACATAATTAATATATTCCGTTGGTATAAACGCCTGCCGGAATGGCTTTGCGTTCCGCTTGATTGTTTTCGAACGCGACATCGCCCTCGATCACCACAGAGTCTTCGAAAGAGATAGGCCCGCTGACTTTCAGCGATCCGCAACCGATCAGGCCGGGCACGCCAAGCGGCTCCAGCGAATCGACCAGCTTGTATTCGCCGGAAAGCGATATGTTCGGCGGCACCCCATTGCGTTCCTCCCGGAGTCGCACCTGGCCATCCTCCAGCACCTCGTAGGCATCGGAGCGCAGGGCGAGCAGGTCGGCGGTGGTTTTCACCGGCGCGAAACGGCTGCGCGGCACTTCCACGGCGAGCGCGCCCTCGAAACACTCAATCGCCGAGCCCATCGCAATCTCAAGTTGGAACACCGCGGGCGATTTTGGATCGCGCGGGTCGACGGTCTTGCGGTTCTTAATCATCGGCAGCGGCAGCACGCCGGAGTCGGCCTTGAGTTGCGCTTTGAGCTTCTCAAGGTTCAGCCAGAGGCTGTTGGTGTTGAAATAACGGTGTTTGGCTATGTCCTGAAATTTATCGAGATCTCCGTCCGGGCATTGTGCGACCTCGCGCAGAAGCAGCCGCCCGTCACTCTTGCGCTTCGCAAGGTGACCGCCCTTCCTGTCTGCTGCGGTGCGACGAGTGACCTCCATCATGAACGGAGCGCCGGACTCCGCGAAGTATCCCAACAGCGCGGAATCAAGGATCGCTCCGAGGTTGTCGGAGTTCGATACGAACGCGTATTTCACCCCTTCGGCCAGCAAGCGATCCAGCCAGCCGCTACCGACCAGTGCCGGGTAGACATCGCCATGACCCGGCGGGCACCATTCCTGCTCGGGATCGGCAGGCCATTCGGCCGGTTTCAGTGTCTCCGCATCGATCTTCGGAATCATGTTCTGCATCATCTCCACCTCGTCGGCGGAAGACAGCCCCTGATCCTTGTAGCGCTGCAGATGGGCGAGCGTGTCCTCACTGGTGCTGAAACTGTCCATCAGCAACAGCCGCACCTTGGTGCCGCTTTTCTCGCGCAGCGAAATTATCTGACGCACCATGAGATCGAGGAAATTCACACCCTTGCGGACGGAAAGAAGGCTCTTCGGCCCTTGCAGACCCATTCCGGTACCAAGCCCGCCGTTGAGCTTCACAACGACCACCTGCCCGAGAAGATCCGCCCCGTTCCCCGCATCCAGATCCTCCGTCTTCGGAAGATCACCGGAGGGTTCGATGCTGTCCTCGGGGATCATCCCCGTCTCGTTGCGCAGCAGGGCTTCGTAGTTCCTTTTGAACACAGCCACAGGTGCGTCGCCCATTCCGGACGCTCGCATCTTTATTTCGAACGCATCGAAGTGACTCATGCCCGTATCCTCGCCGCCTCCCCGGCAAACGTAAATCCTGAAATGCTCTAGTGAACCGCCAAGTTCGCCAAGAACGCCAAGTCAGACCAAATAAATATGATCACCAAGGAGACCCGGAGAAATAAATCCATCCAAACTTATCTCACTTAGCGAACTTGGCGGTTCAATCCTCTTCTCCCCCTCTCACTTCCCCGCCAGCCAGCGGACACAGAAGGCACTCCATGTCTCAAGACGTTCGGAAAGCTCGCCGTTGAGTTCCTCAACCGTCGCCCAGGAAAGGTTCGCCAGCGCATCCTCACGCGATGCAACCTCCTCGCTCTCCAGCTCCACGAGATGAACCACCCCGAGATGCACCTGCCCGACCGGATTTGAATCATCATTGAGCAGGCCGACGATGCGCATCTCGTAATCGCACGCGATGTCGAGTTCCTCATCAATCTCCCGCTGCACTGCCGCATAATACGCAGCAGCACCCTGCCTCCCCTCGCCCATGTCGACGGGATTGATGTGCCCGCCGACCCCGACCGAGATCTTCGCATGCAACCGGCTCTCGCCGCCGGACTTCCCACGGGTGTAATGAAGCACGCGCTCACCGCACTTAAAAATGCAATACGGAATCAGCTGCTTGTGGCTCGGATCCTCCTCCGCCTCTGCCCGATCCATGAAAAAATGGGTCTGCGCATCGAGCAGCGAGGAAACCGCATCATCGACCTCCTCCGTCCGGAACCCCTCGAACGTTCCGATCCCTTCCAACAACTCGCGTTTCACCACCAGCACTTCCTCACCTGCATATTTCGACATGCAGGGATGCTTGGAACTCCCGACCATACGGTCAAGCCATCCTCGCCTTTTGAGTGAAAGGAATCTCCTATGGAGTAACTTTCGCCGGTCTGCCCCGAACTCCCCTACCCAATTCCCACCTGCAGATCCCGCACACTCCACAAAGTCCCCGCCGCAGCCTTCGCGCTCCCAATCACCGCCCCATCCGTAAAATATCGCACCCGGCAGGTAGCGGTAACTTTCAGTCGCCACTCCTCCTCTCTCTTCATCGCAGCCAACACCTCCGCCTCATTCATCCGCGAAATGCAGTGGTAGATCACCGGTTTCTCATGGGAATCCTTCCACGGCGGAAGGTCATGGTGGCAGTGCTGTTGCGCGGACGCACGGCGGTCGGCAAGGGACGGATTCCTGATCAAACCAATGCGCGCGGAAGCTACGTTTTTTGGGGTCAGTGAAAGCGCCGGTTTATCCCATCGTATGATTCCCATCGTATCACCTCGTATGCGATCGAGGTGCAATCCAATAAGGAGAAGGGGTTTCCCAACCCCTTTCACTGGACAATGTCTTTCCCCGTCCTCTGCAAAGGGGTTAGGAAACACCCTTCTCCTTATTTCCCATCCTCCACTTTGGGTTCGGCTCGGACGGCGAGGTCGAGCGCATCGAGGTGATCTGGCCGAATGGTGAGCACTCGGAGATCGAGAGTCCCGCGCTCAACCAATATCACCGAGTCCCGCCACCGGACGGCGATGGGTAGCCACCGCTGCAAAGCGGTGGACGGACGGGTTTGGGGCTACCCTCCACGTCCTTGCGGTCGTGGCTACTGGTGTAGAAAAGCGCATCCTTGATCGCTATCCCGTGCATTGATCCCACCGTAGAAATGGATTCGATTGACCGCCGGTTTTAGTCAGTGCTCGAAAACAGAGCGACCCCGGATCGCTCCGGGGTCGCTGATGATTGTTTTCGATCTGTAGGTTGGGGATTTGTTCCCTTAGTTGCGGCGACGGCGGCGAAGCAGAAGTCCCATACCACCGAGACCCAGAAGACCCATCGAGGCAGGCTCGGGAACCGCACTAATGACACCCGAGACCGCAAAGAGGGATTTAGAGCCAAAGGCACCGCCCCACGTGTCACCATTTCCATACCAAGTGCCGAATCCAGCATCGTTGCCGCCTTGGCCAGGGTTAACACCACTATCCAGCTCCCTACCCACGTAGGTTATAGGACCGGTGTTCAGACCAGTATGAATAGCGGTGCCGTCTGAACCCGTCTCACCAGTTTCGTTGATATCGAGGGTCTTTCCATCTCCGATAGCCCAGAAGTCAGCGTTATCCGTCGCGAACGCCGTCGGCGTCGTCGAGCCAGCATTGACCAAGTAAAAAGGGACGCCGCCGGTCGCAGTGAGACCCGTGTTGCTAAAGACATCCCCTCCAACCTCGGTGGTTGCACCGATCACGAACCAGCCAGGACTCCCAGCGCCTGTTTCGGCTATAGCGGCTGCATCTAACCCAGACGCGACAGCCAAACTAGTG
>CAJQKQ010000062.1 GCA_905478925.1 uncultured Verrucomicrobiales bacterium | reverse complement strand
AGGACTAAGGGCTCTCCGGCGCATCCACCACCGCGCTCCAGATATCTCACTTTGCATTACATATATTGTAACAAGTTTAAAGGAGGAGAGCCGTGAGCCGTGAGCCGTGAGCCGTGAGCCGTGAGCTGAGAGCTGAGAGCTGAGAGCCATTCCTCTTGCGGGGATTCGTGCGGTCAATCGGCTAGATCGCAGTCAACCCCAGCGCTGGCTTCGCAGGCCTCTTGCCAAGAGCAACTTTACCACGAGATCTTCACGTTTCTTGGAATCATTGGATTCCTGGAATGAATCGAGATGTCTGTAATCCTTGGGACCACAAAGAATGCCCCGAAGACCCAATCACGGCGCCAATCCCCGGATTGGAAAATCTCAGCGAAGCACTCAATCCTGCCGGAGATCGAAAAAACAACACCCGATGCACTTGCTCCTGAACGCCGAAAGCAGGACGAGTTCCCCGAAATACAGGATTTTATGAGGGTTGTCGCTTGCATCTGAAACAATCGATTGAAACGATTGAAAGGTTTCAACCAGCGCTAATTCAGTGGCTATTTTAAAAATCGTTATCTACTCTTTTACATAGATTAATGGTCTTTTTTCCGAAAAAAAAACAATTCAATCAATATTCCATTTCGAAGTCGTAAGAACCCTCGGAAAGGTAAGGAAAATCGCAGGAAACGGCGATCCTCAGCTTCGCCGTCTCGCGCAGGAAAAATCGGGCGGCGTTGCCTGTATATGTGACAATTTTAAACACCCAATTCATTTGCCCTGGATCCATCGCACAGGCGCATTAAAAAATGGCGCATGGTTCCGC
Organism: uncultured Verrucomicrobiales bacterium; assembly: GCA_905478925.1. GTDB lineage: Bacteria > Verrucomicrobiota > Verrucomicrobiia > Verrucomicrobiales > Akkermansiaceae > Luteolibacter. Next base: position 62,023 of record CAJQKQ010000062.1, on the reverse strand, counting down.
CTTTGCAAAACCCGTTTCCTAGCGATCATCTGCGCGCCTATGACTCTCCGAACTCAAACGCTACAAATCCTTTTTCTCCTGAGTTTCTGTTTCCCGGTAATTGCCGAGGAAGCCCCCGCAAAAAAGGAACCTGCTGAGAAGAAGGCCAAGGATGAAGAAATCCAGAAGCCCGTTTCCAAGGAAGGGAAAGTAACCATTGGCGGTGAAGTGATCCCTTATACAGCGACGACCGGTAAGATGCAGCTCCGTGACGGCAAGGGAAAGCCGACGGCATCGGTTTTCTATGTGAGCTACACCCGCAGCCTGGTGAAGGACATGAAGGAGAGGCCGGTGATGTTCGCGTTCAATGGTGGCCCGGGATCCTCCTCCGTATGGCTGCATCTGGGCATTCTCGGCCCACGCAGGATCGATATCCCCGGGGACGGGACGAAGCCGATCTCGCCCCCTGCCCGGCTCATCGACAACGAATTCAGCATTCTTGACTCCTGCGATCTGGTTTTCATCGACCCGGTTTCCACCGGATACAGCCGCGCCGAGGACGATGCGAACCCCAAGGATTTCCACGGATTGCAGTCTGACATCGATTCTGTCGGGGATTTCATCCGGATCTGGGTGACGGAGAACAAGCGTTGGGGCTCGCCGAAATATCTGTGCGGCGAATCCTACGGTGGCGTCCGCGCGGCGGGTCTCTCGCAACACCTCCAGAGCCGCTACGGAATGACGCTCAACGGGGTGGTGATGCTTTCCACTCTCCTCGATTTCCGCACGCTCATCGGCTCGCAGGGCAGCCAGCTTTCCCATCAAGTGTTTCTGCCTACCTTCGCCACGGTCGCACATTTCCATGGCAAGGTGAAAGGCGACCGCGCGAAGCTCCTGGCCGAAGCTAAGGAATTCGCGTTCGGTGATTACGGAGTGGCCTTGCTGAAAGGCAGTGATCTCGGCGCGGACGAGAAAGCGGATGTCGCCGGGCGGTTGACGGAGTTGACAGGGATACCGGCGGAAATCTGGCTACGAAAAGAGCTGCGGATGGATGCCACGGAATTCCGTTCTGAACTGCTCAAGGCCGAGGGCAAAGTGCTGGGCCGTTTCGATGCGCGGGTGGCATGGGATTCCACGGATCCTGGCTCACGCGGTGCGGAATACGACCCCTCCTATTCGCTGGCGATCGGTGCCTTCTCGACTGCCATGCTCACCTACCTCGGCGACGAACTCGGTTGGGAGGAAGATCAGCCATACGAGGTGCTCACCGGGGTCGGCCCATGGAAATACGGTTCCGAGAACCGGATTGTGAACGTTACCGGCAGACTGACCCAGGCGATCCGTGACAACCCGATGCTGCGAGTGCTTGTGATGGGTGCCCATGCAGATCTTGCGACGCCTCCGGAAGGCGTCCCCTACTCCCTCCGCCAAGAGGTCGATCTGCCGGAAGCCCTGCGAAAACAGATCACCTTCGTGGAATACGATGCGGGTCACATGTTCTACCTCAATCCCCCCGACCTCAAGAAGTCGCGCAAGGACCTTATCGATTTTCTGGGTGCCGGAAAGCAGTGACCCGCTTCAGTTGGGCATGTTCCCGAAAGCCATTTCACAGAGACCGATGAAGGTCTCCTCGACGAGGCTCGGTGCTCTCTGCACGGAATGGAAAACACCCCACTCGCGCTTGATCCGAGGCTCCGGAATACTGACGGCATGAAGCTCCCCGCCGGCGATTTCTTTGGCCGCGACCCACGGGGCGACGATTCCGACGTCGGTGCCAAGCTTTGCCATCTCCTTGATTGCCTGCATGTCGCCTAGCACCAGCGGCTTTTTGGTCTTTCCCACCATCCGCTTCATCCAGTCCTCGATGAGGCGGTGGGTCTCAGTGGTGCGAGCATAGATAATGAACTGCTGCTCGCCGAGGCTGTCCAGCATGGCTGCCTTATTCGCAGCCCACGGGTGGAAAGGCGAGCTCGTCGTCGAACATGTGGCGGTAGCCTTCCTGATCGTGGTTCTTCGGCTTTATCCCGACGACCAGATCAAGTTCCCCATGCGCGAGTTTTTCAAGCAGCACGGTGGTGTCGCCGGCGTCAATGCTCGGCTCGCACCTCGGGAAGCAGTCGCGGAACTCCCTCAGCACGCTCGGTATTAGAAAATGGCAAAGGCTGTGCGGCGCACCGATCCTAATGCTCGTTTGACCCCAGCGCCGCAGCCCGTCGAGGTCGCGGGTGGCCTGTTTCAGTTCGTGCAGAACCCGCTTGCAGCGGCGGAGCAGGATTTCCCCTTCCGCAGTCACCCCAACCCGCTTTCCCGAACGATCCAGGAGCCGGCATCCGAGTTGATTTTCGAGCGTCCGCATGGAATGACTGACCGCCGATTGGGTGACGAATAGCTTGCGCGAGGCGAGCGTAAAACTCCCCTCCTCCGCCACCGCGACGAGCGCGCGCAACTGGCGTAGGTCAGGTATCCAGTCCATTGGAAATGTTTTTCGTCACGTTGATGGGAGGAAATAAGCACTGTTTGTGCCAAAGGGTGAAAATTGGCATCCAAACCGCTTATTACGTTCCATGCGGTCCAGCCAAACGAACCATCGGAAAAACCAGTCGATTCGCCTCGGCTATGTAGCACTCAACGATTGTGCGCCGCTGGCGGTGGCTCAGGAGGCCGGAATTTTCGAAAAACACGGCCTGAACGTCAGCCTGCACCGCCAAATCGGTTGGTCCACGATACGCGACAGCCTCTTTTACGGAGATCTGGATGCCGCGCAATCCATCGCCGGGATCGCCTTCGCCCTCGGCTTCGGGCTCACCGACCTGCGCTGCGAGGTTTCCGTGCCATTGATTCTCAATCTCCATGGGAATGCGATCACTCTCTCATCAGATCTGCCGCATGAGGAAATCGGGAACGGATTCGGGCTCAAGGCGTATCTTGCGCGCCATTGGAAACTAGCGCCCTGTAGTTGCCACTGAGCCCCGCTCGGAGAGGCTCCTCTCCGAGCGCCTGCACTAGCCAAGCGATTTCCCTATCCTTATCCGGCGGTCAGAGACACGCCGCTCCAATCAATTCTCCAACGGATGCTCTTTCAGCAGATCTTCCATCTGAAAGAAGCCGTCGACCGATTTCGTGGCCACACGAACCTTGGCGACCTGTTCCGGGGTGATCGCGGAGGCCTTGTTGCCGAAGTTGTTGCGGGCGTAGGTGAGCACATCGGCGATTTCCTTATCCTTGAGCATGCCGCCGAAAGGGGTCATCGGCACTTGGCCTTTGTATTTTTTGCCGTTCATCTCGAAGGGACCCATGAGTCCGTGGAGGGTAATCTTGATCAGTCGTTCCGGATCTCCGTGGACGAAGATGCTGTCGTGAAGTGGCGGGAAGGCGGGATCGAGTCCCTTGCCGTCCGCTTGGTGGCAGGTGGCACAATGGGCATCGCGGAAATAGATTTCATGGCCGGCTGCGAAGCTCTTCTTCTCCGCAGCTGTTAGGTGAGCGGGGATGGGCGGCAACGGGTTCTCATCGACCTCTTCCTCAGCCTTGCCCTGGAGGCGCGTGGCTGCTGCCGCGACGACCTTTTCGCTCCATTTATCGGTGCCCTTGGCCTTGGCGATGCTGACCACCTCCAGAGCCTCCGGCTTGTCATACCAGGTAGCGGCGATAACGGCCTCCAGACGCACCCGACCGTGTTCGTCGGCGGCGGCTTGTTTCAGGAGATCCAGCGCATCCGGGAAACGATCGAAGTTGTAGCGCAGCACGCGCACTGCGGCGGCGCGAACATGGAAGTCATCAGATTTCATGAGATCTCTCGCAAGATCCGTATCCACCGCATTCATGCCCCATGTGACCCAGAGGGCTTCGAGCGTCTGATGCACAGATGCGGGATCCGATTGATCGAGTGCGGCAACCCATTTTTTCACAGCGGGAAGCACTTCGGAAACGGGATGTTCACGGAGCTCACGACGGCTGCGATAGCGGCTGCGGTATTCCGGGAGCTTGAGGTTTCCTAGAAGGGTCGCGACGGACGCTCCATCGACTTTCGCTGGCTCCACAAGCTTGCGGCTCGGATAGGTGATCCGGTAGATACGGCCGTGGACGTGGTCGCGCAGCGGATCGCGGGCGTTGTGCTGCATGTGGCCGATGAGCACATTGTGCCAGTCAATCACGTAGAGCGATCCGTCCGGTGCGAATTCCAGGTCGCCGGGGCGGAAATTCCCGTCCGAGGCTTTTAGAAGTTCCTGACGGAATGCTGTCTTGTAGCCGGTGCCGTCGTCCGTGATGGAATGCTGTTTGATGCCGAGGAAGCCGATGCAGTTTCCGATGAGCGTATCGCCCTGTACTTCGTCGGGAAAATGGCGCGAGGAAACGAACTCAAGACCGGAGGTCGGTCGAACCCGCTGGCCTTTCGGAACGAGATCGTGGGTTCCTGGCGCTTTCACGCCGTAGGGCGGCTTGAGGGAGAGCGGCAGCGCCCAGTTCCATGCCGGGCCGGAGGTGTAGATCAGGAAATCCTGCCCCCACTTATCGAAAGCAAAGCCCCAAGGATTCGGGATATTCATCTGGATGGTGCGTTCGAGCTTCGTCTTCTGCGGGCTGAAGCGGTAGAAACCGCCGTCAACGCCTCGCACCGGACCGTATGGAGTCTCCACATTCGAGTGCAGGAAAACCCCTTCGCACAACATCAATGCTCCGGATGGATCCGCGGTATAGGCACTGATCGCATGGTGGGTGTCGTGGGAATCGAAACCGGTGAGGACGACCTCCTTGGAGTCCGCCTTATCATCGCCGTCGGTGTCCGCGAGGAAAACGAGGTGCGGTTCTTGGGAGACATACACACCGCCCGGAGCGAACTCGAAGCCGATGGGGAGATGCAGCCCGTCTGCGAAAACGGTTTCCTTGTCGGCCTTGCCGTCGCCGTCCGTATCCTCGTAGATGAGGATCTTGTCGTTCGGCTTCGGATCACCCGGACGGTAGTGCGGATAGGTGGGCATCACAGACACCCAGAGTCTGCCCTTGTTGTCGAAGGAAAGCTGCATCGGGTTGGCCAGGTTTGGGAATTCCTTCTCGGAGGCAAATAGCTTCGCCTCATAACCCTCAGGAGTGGTGAGCGTTTTCTCAGCCTCCTCGCCGTATTTGTACTCGGCGGTTCCGTTCTTGCCGCCCGGCTTGTAGTTGGTTTTCACTTCGGACAGCGGATGAGTCGCCTTATCGGCGGCCGCAACGTCGTATGTCGTTGCGTTCGCCACCGCCCAGATCTGCTTGTCGCGGATCTCGGTCATCTCACGGATCTTTTTCTTCTCATCCGGATAGTTGGCCGGCCCGAAAGGATTGTAGCGACGGCCATCGACATGAACGCCGTTGAGCATCCGGAAATCGTTGAACCAGTACCAGTTCTTGTCGGCGATGGCGGCCATCAAATCCGCATCGGTGGCCTTGGGCTTAGCGGGCGGAAGCACGAAGAGCGCTCCCGCGATCATGTCGGAAAGGAGCCTGTAGCCGTAGTCGCTCGGAAGGAAGCCGTTGCGCGTGAATGGCTTTGCGACGCCCGGGTAAAGGTTATGAGTTTTCTCATAGACATCCACGAACTCGGTGCCGTTTGCCTTCGCCACCTCCGCCATCGCTTGGGTGTAGAGTGCGAGGTTGGCATTCTCCGCACGGCCGTCGGGAAGATCGCGCTTCGCGGAAAGATTCTCATAGGCGATCGGCGAGACCAGCAGCAGACGCGGTGCCGCCTTGCCGTTGTATTTCTGCGAGGCGGTGTGCTTGATGAACGCCTCAAGCTCGCCCTTGAAATTCGCGATTCCCGCAGGACCGTCGAAAGATTCGTTGTAGCCGAAGAACGCGATCAGCGTGTCGGGCTTCAGCTGCGTGAGCCATTCGTCGGGCGTCGGATGGTGCCCCTTCCCTGCGTGGATCTGATGCTGCGGATGAAACTTCTCCGCGCCGGGGAACGCCCATTGCGATGGCCGCGAAGGATGCGGCCGGAAACCGGCGGTGTCGCCGGGGCGGCAGAGGTTACGGAAGTAGAGCTTCTCGCCGGGGAAAGCCTGCTGCAGGCGGGCTTCTAGGTAGGGATGATCCGCCAGCCGTTCACCGAGACCGTTGCCGATCAGGACAATCCTCTCCCCATTTGCGGGGGCTTTCGGCTCGGCCGATGCGATCGAGATGGTGACAAGTGCGAGGAGAGCAAGGAGCAAACGGAGATTCATATAGTTTTCGGGTGATCTGGGGGTTTTGGAAAGCGCGACTATCGATACGCAGGCGACCTGATACTTCGATCAAAAAAGATCAGCAAAGCCATACCCATCCTAACTTTGCCTTTCGGAAAATTGCCATCCGGTGTATCGAACAATCATGAAATTGCCCATTTGTGCAGTGACGGCTGCTGCCATCGCGTTGTCGAGTTGCGGGATCAAGCCCCGGAATTCCCTCGCGATGTCTGGTATTTCCCGCATCAAGGTGCAGTCACTGGGGAAGCAAGCCCCGGTTCCCCGCCCCTCCCCGGCACGGCTTCCGATGGCCACGGTTTTCAAGGGGGAATCGAAATTCCATGCGATCGTGGCGAAGGCCGGGCGCGAGGGCTGGAGGAAGCTTCCCATCGGCGAGCGCACCATCCGGATCGCCCGGGAAATGGTCGGCGCCCCCTACGCCAACTACAGCCTTGAGGCCGATGACAAGATCGAGTCCCCCGTCGTCAACATGCGCAGCATGGACTGCTGGACCTATTATGAGAACGCCCTCGCGATTTCGCGGATGCTTGCCTACAAGCCCGGCCCCTACAAGCCGGCCGATATGCTACACATGATCGAGATCGAGCGCTACCGCAACGGCCACTGCACCGGGAATTACCTTTCCCGCATGCATCACCTTGAGGAGGTCTTTCACGACAACCAGCGCCGCGGCTACGCGCTCAACATCACCCCGCGCATCCCCGGTGCCGTGCGCTTGCGTCGCGAGATCCGTGAGATGACGGTTCAGTGGAAGAGCTACCGCTACCTCAAGAACAACCCCTCGCTGATCAAGCCGATGGGCAATATCGAGGCGCAGGTCTCCAAGCTCCCCGTCTACCACATCCCCAAGGACAAGGTGCGGGGCGCCGAGAAATACCTCAAAAACGGCGATATCTGTGCGATCACCACCACTTGGAAATACGGTTACACCTCCCATGTCGGCCTGATCGTCCGGCTCAAGGGGCGCGCCTATTTCACCCATGCCACATCGGATCGCGGCAAGGGCCGGATGACCATCATCGACCGCCCGATTTCCGACTACCTCAAAGGTTCCTCCAAGCACGCGGGTATCGTCATCTGCCGCCCGTTCGATATCCCCCCTTCCCCGCTGTGGAAGAAAAACGTCGCCGGTGGATGAATGGATAGCGCCTGAATTTCGTGGGATCGACAGTCGGCCATTCCAAACTAACCGATTTTCCGCAACCAAGGGCTGTTCTCGGGGTTTGATTCTGACATGTTGCTGAGCGTCAACACACCCTTTGACTATCCGATGGAGGAAACCCAAGCAATCACCCCCCAAGACCGGGAAGCCGCCATCGACCATGCACTCATGGCGAGTATCGCCGTGGGGGACGAAACGGCCTTCCGCCAGCTCGTCGAGCGCCATCAGAACGCCATCGTCGGCACGGTCACCAAGATGCTAGGCAACACCAGCGACTCCGAAGACATCGCCCAGCAGGTTTTCATCCGCGTCTGGAAGCACGCGAAGCGCTACAAGCCCGACAACAAGTTCACCACCTACCTCTACACCATCACCCGGAACTTGGTCTACAACGAGACCCGCCGCCGCTCTCGCAAGAAAACAGTCTCCACTGACGCCCGCGAGGACGATCAGCACCTCCAGCATCCCGACGACGAATCCGCCCGCCCCGATGCCTCCCTCCTCGATTCCGAGCTCGGCGAAGCTATCGACGCCGCGATCCAATCTCTCCCCGAAAAGCAACGTATCGCCGTCGTCCTCCGCCGCTACGACAATCTGCCCTACGAGGACATCGCCGTCGTCCTCAAGACCTCCGTGCCGTCCGTGAAAAGTCTGTTGTTCCGCGCAAGGACGACCCTCCGGGATACGCTCGCGAAGTATATGGAGGAGTGAGCCGCCGCAGGCATTCGACTGCTGCGGTTCTTATCCGCAGTTTTTGGGGTGGATGGGTTTGGACTGAGTCGGCGAGTATCGACCAATCGCTCCGATGGTCGCCGCCTCCCGCAAGAGCTGGGAATAAAGAATCCCAGCAGTCCAGGGTCTCCCGGCGGGGGAGCGCTTAGAGCAAAGGCAATAAGCTTTGCCCGATCTCCGCCAGCCTCGCCTTTTCTACATCGGAAAACTCATAGGGAACAACTTTTCCCACCCCGAGCGTTCCCATAACGATTTTTCCGTCTTCCGAAAAAACCGGCACGGCAAGCGATCCGGCGACACCCGTCTTCCTCGCATCCTCCTTCGCCACCCCGCCGAGATCCTCTTGCAGGTTGCACAGCTCCACCGGCTCCCTCGTCGCCGCCGCTGCACCCGCGATCCCCTTCCCGAACGGTATTTTAGAAATTTTATCCAACAGGAATTCAGGCACTCCCGCATACGCCACCAGAAGCAGCCACTCCCCCTCCGTCTGGTGCACCGTCCCCGTCTGGCAGTCAAACTCTTCCATCGCTTCTTTAAGTTTTGCATCCGCTTCCTTCATGCCCCCAGCCTAGCCTCCGCCCATCTCCTTGTCCACAAATCCATCCATTCAAGGAGGCGCTGCATCCTGGCTACCCAACTTGTCCGGCGTAGCCCTAGCGCCCTAAAAACCTTAATCTGACGGATGGGGATTTTTAAGGTCTTGAGAAAAAGGCTTCCGGTGGCCGCGTAGGTTGAGAAAGCTCGACGCTTTTTCCCAATAGCTGCGTTGCGCGTCGAGTCGTGAATTAGCGGCGACAGAGCAAGCCCAGAAATCACAACCCCAGCCTTCAAACTAAAAACTTCCAACTAGCAATCTTCCACTGATCACTCGGCACTCGGCACTGATCACTCGGCACTCAAAACGGCATATCATCCCACATCTCCGTCGCCTCGTCGAACTGATGGACGAACGCCGCGAAGGTTCGGTACATCCCCCAGCATAACAGGCCGATGAAGATCGTGATCACGATCTTCCAGGCAAGGTGGAGCTTCGGGTGCAGCCAGACAGGAATGAGCGCGAACGGCGGGACCATCACGAAAGTGAGGATAATGAACGAAGTCCTGCAATACCACGCCACCCCGCCTCCTGCCGGCGCGATCGCAGCCACCGCCACCGGCCGTTTCGATTCATCGAGAAACTCCATGCAGTGTTTGCACTTCACCGCCTCATCTTGGATATCCTCCGCGCAGTAAGGGCACTTCTTCATCGTTTGATTAGGAAAGATTAATTACCCCCTCCCTAATGTCCACAAGCGATTCGCTTTCAGTCGCCCACGGAAAGTCGTCCTTCCAGGCGGCAGCAAAACCCAAGCCATTGCCCCCACTCACCCCTCTCAGGAACCCATAACACCAGCCTTGGCGAACTCCTCTTGCTTGGCTGTTCAAACCTCCCCCCAGGGTGCCTACACAATCTGCCTCCGATCTTTTCAAGGAGGGGCTGCGTTCCGCTGCCCAGCAAGCCGAGCTATTTCCTCAGTGCTTGTCCGGCGCTCTAAGAACGCCGCGCCTTTGGGCTGCGCCCTTCCGCCTTGGAGTTTCGGTTTTCCACAATAAGATTGAGCCATGTCAATCCACTTTTCCCGTCGACATTTCCTCACCACCTCAGCGGCGTGGGCTGCCGGGCGGGCTGCGGGGATCGGCGCAGAATCCGGGAATCACAAGATCATTTCCATCCTGCATACGACGGATCTCCACGGCCACATCCTGCCGACCAAAACCTACTCCGGCTTGCCGGATGTCGGTGGCTTCGCGAAGTGCGCAACGCAGATCCGGAGCTGGAGGAAGGAGAACGCTGATTCCCTGCTGGTCGATATCGGCGATCTCTACCAAGGCACCGCCGCCTCCTACCACAACGAGGGGCGGTTGTTCGTCGATCTTCTCGCGAACTTCGAATACGATGCATGGGTTCTCGGGAACCACGATTTCGACTGGGGACCGGAGGTTTTGGAAAACAACATCAAGGCGGCGAAGATCCCCATCCTCACCGCGAACCTGACCGGAGCTTCCGAGAAAGTCATCCCCTGGCGGATGAGGGAGATCGCCGGATTCAAGATCGCTCTCATCGGCCTGATGACACCGGGGCTGCCCTTCTGGCTGATGCCGGAAACGCTGGGCGGAATTGCCGCGACTGATCCTGCGGCCGCCATGAAAAAGTCCATCGCCCAGGCGCGCTCCGCGAAGGCGGATGCGATCGTCGTGCTCGGCCACTTCGGGAAATTGAAAAAGGATGACTTCGCAAACCCGGTCCGCGAAACCATCTCGCAGGCACCGGGTGCGGACGTCTTCATCGCCGGCCACACCCACAAGCGCATCCCTTCACTGGAGATAGGCGACACCCTCTACACCCAGGCGAATTACTACGGGATCCATTGTGGGAAGGTCGATCTCACTTTCGATCTCAACAGCCGCAAGCTCATCGCGAAGACCGCCGTGACGGCATACATGGACAAGAGTATCGATCTCGATCCCGGCGTGATCAACCTTTCCCAGCCGGAGCTGAAAACAGCGAAGCAACAGCTCGCCCGCGTCCTCACCACACTCAAGGAAGCCATCCCCGGAAAGCGTCGCGGCAGTCCCCTCGCCCGTCTTCTTTGCGAAAGCATTTCCGAAGCCCTCCGCCGCAACAAGACCCCGGCCGATGCCATTTTCCACGGTACTTTTGGAACCCCCGAGATCCCTGCCGGGTCGGTCACCGTCGCCGATGCATGGGAGATCCTTCCGTATGAGAACACGCTCGTCACCGTGACGCTGACCCCGGCGCAGTTGCTCGAAATCGTCGCAGAGGATAGAAAGAGCTACTCCGACCGGACGCTCTGGCCGTTCGATCTTATCTGGGAAAAGCGCGTCCCCGTCCGCATACTCAGAGACGGCACCGACCTACCCGCCGGCAAGCCCATCACTGTGGCATTCAACTCCTACGATTCGCAGTCGGGCGGCAGAAAGCTCATGCGCCTTCGGGAGATCGTGCACCTGCCCACCTCGAAGCGACGTGCGATCGACATCAACACGCGCGATGCGTTGATCGAGAGTTTGCTGAATGCGTAGTAAATATGGAGAAGGGGTTTCCCAACCCCTTTGCGGAGGACTGGGGAAATGGCTGGGCTTTTGAAAGGGGTTGGGAAACCCCTTCTCCATGTTCAGATATTTCCCCCGGGATCTCACTTCCGTGTGGGTGAGGCGGGCTGCTAGATTTTCAAAGTGGGCTGACCGAGCCGGATCAGCCCTACCGTGTGAGAAACACCGATAAAAAACGCCCCGGGGGCTACCCGGAGCGTTTTTGTAAAACGGAGTATGAGGTGGCGACTTGGAAAGCCGCGCTCCCTACTACTTGGCGGCGGCGATGACGTGCGCGGCGGTCATGCCGAGCTCTTCCATTACCACATTGCCTGGGGCGCTGATGCCGAAGCGGTCGATGCCGAGGGCCTTGCCTTCGGTGCCGACGTATTTCCACCAGAGATCTGTAACACCGGCTTCGATGGCGACGCGCTTGGTGCAGGATTTCGGAAGGACGCTTTCCTTGTATTCATCCGACTGGCGGTCGAAGCGCTCGGTGCAGGGCATGGAGACGACGCGGACGCCGTCGCCGAGTGCCTTGGCGGCGTCGACACAATGCTGGAGCTCCGAACCGGTGCCGATGAGTATGGTGGTGAGTGCACTGGTTTCCTTAACAAGGACATAACCACCGCGCATCACACCGTCGCGGCGCTCCTCGGCGGAAACCGAGTTCTGCATCGGAATCGCCTGGCGGGTGAGAATAAGTGCGCTCGGGCCATCGGTGCGGCGCATCGCGGCGATGAATGCGCCCGCTGTCTCCTCGGCATCGCCGGGACGAATCACATCGAGTCCTGGAATCACGCGGAGGCCGCTGACTGTTTCAACAGGTTGGTGGGTCGGGCCGTCCTCACCGACTCCAACGGAATCGTGGGTGAAGATGAAGCTTGTCGGCAGCTTGGAAAGCGCTGCGAGGCGGATGGCCGGGCGGACATAGTCGGCGAAGACGCAGAAGGTCGCGCCGCTCGCGCGGAAGATGCCATCGTAGGCGATGCCGTTGCAGATCGCGCCCATTGCGTGTTCGCGGATACCGAACCAGATGTTGCGGCCGGATGGGTTCGTAGCGGAGAAGTCGCCCTCGTCCTTGAGGTAGTTTTTGGTGGACCCGAAGAGGTCGGCGCTGCCGGTGAGGAACTGCGGCATGGCTTTCGCCACATCGTTGATGACCTTGCTGCCTGCGGAGCGGGTGGCGTCCTTGTAGTCGGCCGGGAAGTTGGCGATCTTTTCGGAAAGGTCAGTCGGAGTAGCGAGGGCAACGCCTTCGGTGAGTTCAATTGCGAGCTCAGGGTTCGCTTTGGCCCATGCGTCGTAGGTTGCCTGCCACTCGGCGAAGGTTGCTGCCTGTGCCTCTTTCCGCTGGGAGAAGAAGGCTTTCGTTTCCGGGGAGACGAAGAAGCTCTCGTCGGCGGGGAGGCCGAGACCGGCGCGGGCGCTTTCGGCAAACTTCGCACCGCCTTCGCCGTGTCCCTTGGCGGAACCGGCGACTTCCGGGATGCCTTTCGCGATCAGAGTCTTGGCGATGATAACTTTCGGACGACCGTTGTTATTGCCCTTGGATGTCTGGAGAGCTTTCTCGATAGCTGCGAGGTCGTGGCCGTCGATGACCACTGCATCCCAGCCCTGGGACTCGAAATACGCTTTCGCATTTTCGCTCTGCGTAACATCAGCCATGGCGTCGAGTGTGACGTCATTGCTATCGTAGATGAGGATGAGATTGTCCAAGCCGCTGTGGCCTGCGAAGGCGATCGCCTCCTTGGCGACACCTTCCTGAAGGCAGCCGTCGCCGTGGAGGGCGATGATATGGCTGTCGAAAAGCGTGTGCTCGGTGGTGTTGAATTTTGCAGCGGCACGTTTCCCTGAAAGGGCGAAACCGACCGAGTTGGCGATGCCCTGGCCGAGTGGGCCGGTGGTGGCCTCGACGCCTGGGGTTTCATGAAACTCCGGGTGGCCGGGTGTGATGGAATGGAGTTTGCGGAAGGCAGCGACATCATCCTTGGAAACGGCGTATCCGGAAATATGCAGCCAGCTGTAGAGGAACATCGAGCCGTGGCCTGCGGAGAGAATGAAGCGATCGCGGTTCAGCCAGCGCGGGGCGTCGGGATTGAAGCTCATGTTTTCCCCAAAGAGGACGGCACCGATCTCGGCGCAGCCAAGTGGGAGTCCGAGGTGACCTGAACTACAGGCGTGGATGGCATCGATGGCGAGGCCACGGGCTTCGTTTGCGGCGGTGGATAGTACGGTCGTATTCATAAAGTGTCTGGCCTTCGCAGCGGTTCATCCGCTGACGAAGAGCGCATACACTAGGAATCCCCCGCCGCTTGACAAGCCTCCATCGCCGAATATGCGGCGATTTCCTCAAACCCGGCTCATTGCCACCAGATCTGCATAACGAACGCCGGTGCCGCCGAAAAGATCAAGTGCGCTGCCGACCGTGACATCGACAAGCCCCTTCCCTGCCCGGGCAACAAGATCGACATCGGCCATAGTGGCCGCACCACCTGCATAGGTTACCGGGCATTTCCCCCAGTCCCCGAGAAAGCGGACCAAGTCCTCGTCGATGCCTCCGCAAAGCCCCTCGACATCGGCGGCGTGGATGAGGAATTCATCACAAAACGGCAACAGGCGGTCGAGCGTCTCTGCCGTCACGTCCATATCGGTGAGTGTCTGCCAGCGATTCATCGCGACAGTCCATCCGGCTTCAGTCCGGCGACATGACAGGTCGATCACCAACCTATCCTTGCCCACCGCACGGACGAGTCCGTCGAGCGCATCGCTACGAAATTTTCCCTGCGTATCAAATAACGCGGAGGTGACGATCACGTGACTCGCCCCGGCATCGATCCACTCCGAAGCATTTCCGGCATGGATTCCGCCACCCACATGCATACCTCCCGGCCAAGAACCGAGCGCCTCCCGCGCGGCATCCTCATTGCCCTTTCCCAGCATGATCACATGCCCACCCCGGAGTGCGTCTTCGCGGAACTTGCCTGCAAACCAGCCGGGTGGGTTCTCCGAAACGAAGTTTTCACGCGGCGTCGAGCCGTCGTCGCGCAAGGTGCCGCCGACGATCTGTTTTACTTTTCCCCCGTGGAGATCAATGCAAGGGCGGAAGCGGCAGCTCATTTCGAGCTAACAATCGGCTTCTGGCCGCACGAACGGCAATCCGAAACGTAGCCGGGGTAGTAATTTTGCGGGCAGAACTTGCAGGAAGGATTCATGGTAACCGGATCCAAGGGCGGATTCACCCGGCAGGAAGCCGACATCCCCGCCACACACAATATCACCGTTGCGAAAATAATCTTCATAGTAGAATTCCGTTAATTACAGATGGGGAAATTATCAGGAATTCCAAACATTGGCCAGCACGAAAATCATCTTCAATTGCGGCCAGACACCGGTATGCCCCATATCCGCATCTTATTCCTTCCATGCCACCCGCCGGTGTTCCATCCTTGCGGCAGTGATAAGCATCTTCACAGCGTTCATTCTCATCGCGTATCCGGTATTTGCCGGCCAATTCGCACCGTTGTTCCATTCGGCTGAAAGCGCAATGGAGGGCGGACTCTGGGATGTGGCCGCGATGCGCCTCGAGGAGGCAGCAACAGCTGCGGATTTCCCCGCAGGAAAAATGCAAGCGGTCCAACTCATGCTCGGGGAATGCTTGGTCCGTGGAAACAGACCCGACGATGCGATCGAAATCTTGGAACGATCCATCGTCCGGGATCACCCGGAGACTCAATTTTGGATCGGACTGGCTTTGGCCGGCAAAGGGCGATTCGCGGATGCCGTGGAGACACTGCTTCAGGTCGCCTCCGATCCCGTTAACCCGCTTCAGGCGGAAGCCGCCTATACCGCGGCAAACCTACAGGTGTCGCTTGAACGACACGCAGACGCACTTGCGGCGCTCGCCTTGCTCACAGACTCAACCATTCCATCGGATTCAGCCGGATCAAGGCTCCGCAGTGTGGCCATATTGCTGGATCTGGGTCGTCATGCCGATGCCAGGGACATCTTCCCACAATCGGAGGCCGTCCCCTCCGGCCTTCTCCGCTACGCGAATCTCATCGAAGGATACCTGCTTTTATCCGAAGCCAAACCCTCTGAGGCACAGGCGCTGTTTTCATCGCTGCTCGCCGATCCACAGCGACAGAGCGTCAGTCGTTTCAATCTGGCTGCGATCGGGATGGCGGACGCGATTGCCAATCAGGGGGACAAAGCGGCGGCCATGGAGTCCCTGTTCACATTCATTCAAGCAAGACCGGAAACCTCCAAACTCGCGCCAATGTTCAGCCGCATTATCGCCTGGCTGCCGGACGAGATCCTCTCCGCCGATTACCCCGCCTTGGCAAGGCTCTCTGAGTGGATTCCGCAGAATCCCCCTGCAGCAAGCGGGTTCATCAATGTCAGCGCAGACTCAGCCGTGGCCGCGTGGCCCTCTCCGGCGGCAGCCATCACCGATCTCGAGGCGTTCGCTATCTACACGCGTGGCGTCGGCCTCCATCGCGTAAATTCCCCTCTCGCAAAGGATGAAGCCCGGCTTCTGCTGCAGCGTCTGAGACTGCTCGCCCCACAGCATTTCTTGGTTCCCAAAAGTCTTCTTACTCTGGCCGGATGGGAACTCGAGAATGGTGCCGGGGACGAGGCCTTTTCGATTCTCGACACCCTCCGGAGATCGGCAAAATCGCCCATCGTTCGAGGGGAGGCCGCTTTTCTCAATGCCCGGGCGGCGTTCGAAAACGGCGATCCGACACTCGCAGCATCCCTTTTCGAAGAGGCGGCTTCCCTTCTCGAAGACGGCAACCGCGATGCCGCGGCCTTCAACTCCACCCTTGTCCGCATCGGAGAAGACCCATCCGCCCTGCTTACGATTCAAAACCTCGAACCCGCAGCTGTAGAAAAACTGGAAGCCGATCTAATCCTTGAGAAAGCACTTCTTATGGAAACACCCGAGCAGGCCAAAGCAGCTCTGGATGAGTTCCTGAGGGAAAACCCGGATCACCCCCGTGCCAAGGAGGCCAGGCTCGCGATCGCGGAGGCAGCACTTGCATCGGCCCCGCCCGACCTATCGCTCGCCAAGGCCCAACTCGATACGCTCGCCGCCTCCGACGAAGG
This sequence comes from uncultured Verrucomicrobiales bacterium, assembly GCA_905478925.1. Classification (GTDB taxonomy): domain Bacteria; phylum Verrucomicrobiota; class Verrucomicrobiia; order Verrucomicrobiales; family Akkermansiaceae; genus Luteolibacter. Next base: position 45,730 of record CAJQKQ010000062.1, on the reverse strand, counting down.
CATCACCGCTTCACAGGAACCCAGGCTTGCGCTGGCAAGATTGCGCCTACTGGACATTTCAGGAAACAGCGAGGAGACAATCACTCTCGCCGCTGTGGTCGCGGAAACCTTTCCTGACAGCTCCGCCTCCTCTGAGGCGGGGCTCATCCTCGGGAAAAGCCTCTTCAAATCCGGGCAATACAACGAGGCCAGGCTGGTATTGGAGAAACTCGCTGCTTCAGAGCCTGGAACCCAGCGCTCCCAGGCGGCACTTCTGCTTGCGGCACGTTCCGCCGCCCTTGGCGCGACAGCACAGTCCAGGGAAGAGGCGCTCGTGCTATTCGACCGGACGATGGCCATGGATGGGTCGCTCACAGCGCTCGCACGCCTTGAAAAAGCACGACTCTTCATCGATCTCGACCGTCTCCCTGCTGCGATCGAACTGCTCCACCAAGCGTTCACCACCACGGCTCCCGACGACCCATCCCGCCTGCCCACCGGACTACTCCTAGCCGAAGCGATCTACGGCCGTGGTGACAGCGATCCCGACAGCCTCACCGATGCCCTGGACATTTACGACAGCCTGATGAGCCTCACCACCGGCAACCTCTCCTCCTACTTCCGCCTGCAATATTTGAGAGGGCTCACGCTGGAAAAGCTGCCGGATCCGACGGATCCCACCAAGACCCGCCTCGCCGAGGCGCGCGATGCATATTTTTCCGTTCTCGACCGGCCGACCACCCCCCCACCACCGGAGTGGGAGTGGTTCGAGCGCAGCGGATTCCGCCTCCTGTCCATCCTTGAGTTGGCTCAGGACTGGAGCGCGGCGATCGCCATCGCGGAAAAAATTGCCTCCTTTGCAGGCCCCCGATCCGGGGAGGCTGAGACACGCGCTCGCCAGCTCCGCCTCAAGCACATGATCTGGGAGGACTGAATCGCTTCCGCCACTCCGAAACACTCGACAGCCCGAGCCCCCCAATTCACGCTGTTCCCATCTGATGTCGAAGATTCCCCGCTGGCTACCACCTCTCATCACCCTCCTGTTGGGTCTCATTGCGGTCACCATGGTCGTCCCGGTTGAGCAGGACGCGATCGCGGAACAGTTCAACGGGTTTCCAGACTCCGACGCCTTCACCCACAGCCTACGCCCATGGATTCTAGGCTTCATTTGCCTGATGCCGGCTATTGCGAGCCTTGCATACAGCCTGGGTACGACATTCGACCGCTACCTGGCTCGGCAGTTCCTATCGATGTTCGGCATCTGCCTAGCCGCCCTTTTCGGAATCTGGCTGCTCCTTGATCTCGATAATAATTTGGGCGATTTCAAAGGCAGCGAGAACCTCATGTGGTCTGTTCTCAACTTCTACGTGCGCCGCCTGCCTGCCATACTCCTGACTCTCCTGCCCTACACGCTGCTGCTCGCCCTGATCCAGGGACTCGGAAAATTTTCAAAATCGAACGAAATCATCGCCATGATCCAGAGCGGCACAGGAATCGTCCGTGTCTCCGCTCCGCTGGTTTTCGCCGGCCTGTGGTGCAGCGTCCTCCTCCTAGCGCTGAACTACCAATGGGCACCCCATGCCGAAGGCCAGCGCGATGAAATGATCGCGCGCGCCACGGGCAAACCAATCTACCAAGCGCGCAACGTCCTCTACCGAGATCCCAATTCGCACCGACTGTGGTTCGTCGGAGCCTTTCCCGAGGATTTCGTCCATGACGGATACCTACATAATGTCGAGGTCACGACACTCCGCGCCGATACCACACTCAAGACACGGATGAGCTCCCCCCGTGCATGGTGGGATCGTGCCTCCCGGCAATGGACGTTCGAGAACCCGCTGGTAGCCACCTTCAGTGAAGGCGAATCGCCGGTATTCGAGCAGATGGACTCACCGCTTATCAGGAGGACATGGAAGGAAACCCCTTCCCAGATCATCAAGCCTGGCTTGAGCGTGGAGTATCTTGGTATCCCGGAACTCAGCACCTGGCTTGCTTCCCCGCTCGCCACCCAGGCGATATCAAATCGGCCATCGTATCTCACCCATTGGCATTACCGCTGGGCACTGCCGTTCACATGCCTGGTCACGGTCATACTCGCCGCACCACTTTCCATCCATTTCGCACGCCGGGGCAGCGGCAGCGGCGTCTTCCTGGCCGTGCTATTATCGCTGCTCATGCTTTTCCTCTCTAGCGTCTCCCTGGCACTCGGTGAAGCCGCCATTATCCCGCCCGCGCTGGCGGCCTGGCTTCCGAACATTTGTTTCGCAATGCTCGGACTCTGGCTCTATCAACGCCGTATCTCCGGTAGACCCATCTACCAATCGTTCAAACGCATCATCATCATCAATAGCTGATTTCAATCGACCCGACATGGCACTCACAGAATCATGGCATCTCCGCAGCCGGAGCCGCGAATGCACCGCCACCGGCATCGCCTTCACCGAGGGGCAACGCATCGTCACTGCAATCTTCCCGGATCCCGAATCGTCCGGCTATCTCCGTAAGGATTTTTGCGAAATCGCTTGGAATCAACGTGCCGAGGATGAAGACCAGCCGTTCTCTTCATGGCGAACGAAATTTCAGCCCGCCGCCCTCCAGGAGGAGGACTCCCGTGCCGTCACCAAACAAAGCGCCGAGGAACTGCTCCGTAACCTTGTCGAAGAGGATCAGGAACATACGGAAAACACCCGCTATATTCTCGCCGTGATGCTGGAGCGCAAGAAGCTCCTCCGAGAAACCGACACCCAACCGACAACCGGAGGCACCCTCCGCATCTACGAGCACCGCAAAACCGGCGAGGTTTACATCGTCAAGGATCCCAATATCCCCCTCGAGCAGGTGGAGAAAATCCAGGAAGAAGTCTTCGCGCTGCTTTCACCGCAACCAGAGCCAGAGCCAGAGCCAGAAGCTGAGCCAGAAGCTGAGCCAGAAGCTGAGCCGAAACAATAACCGGCGAAAGTTCAGACCGGCAGCAACCAAGGGGCATCAAAAAAGGCGCACAGGAAATCTCCCGTGCGCCTCTTTCGTGAATGGGTTACTCAGTGTTCGCGGAAGAACTGCTCCAAGCGGGAGAGCCCTTCGTTCAGGACGTCGAGCGTCGTGCAGTAGCTGATGCGTATCCCCTCGTCGTATCCGAAGGCGACGCCGGGAACGGTCGCCACCTTGTAGCGGGAAAGCAGCTTATCGCAGAGGTTCATCGACTTCAGGCCGGTCTGGCCTGTGTATAGGAAGAAGTAAAATGCTCCCTGTGGCTCGACCACGCGGATGTTATTGATTGCACTGAGGCGGGAGAAGGCGAACTGACGCTTCACATCGTATTCGCCACGCATATCTTCGATGAAGGACTGATCACCTTCCAAGGCAGCGAGTCCGCCGTATTGGGCGAAGGTGTTCGCGTTGGAAACCGAGTGGCTCTGAACCTTGTCGATTGCGTCGGCGATCGGTTTTGCCGCAGCGGTGTAGCCGAGGCGCCAGCCGGTCATCGAATAGGCTTTGGAGAAACCGTTGACCGTGATGGTGAGGTTGTAGAGTTCCTCGCTGAGTGAGGCGATGGAGACGTGCTTGGCTTCCCCGTAAACGAGCTTTTCGTAGATCTCGTCAGAAAGGATCATGATGTCCTCCTCAAGCGCGATCTCACCGAGGGCGAGCAGTTCCTCTTTGGTGTAGACCGCTCCGGTAGGATTGCCCGGGGAGTTGATGATCACCATCTTGGTGGCCGGGGTCATGGCACCCTCGAACTGGTCGGGGGTCATTTTCCAACCCGTCGATTCCTTGGTCTCGACGAGAACCGGAGTGCCGCCAGCAATCCGAACCATCTCCGGGTAGGAAACCCAGTATGGCGTTGGGATGATCACCTCATCACCTTCTTCGACGATGGCGAGGATCGCGTTGAAACAGGCCATTTTCGCACCGGAGGTGACGCAGATCTGATTCGCCGCGTAATCGAGGTTGTTGTCCGTCTTGAATTTGGCGGAAAGCGCCTGACGGAGTTCCGGAATACCGCCCGAAGGGGTGTATTTCGTCCGGCCTTCCATTAGAGCCTTCGCGGCGGCCTCCTTGATGAAATGTGGGGTATCGACCTCGGGCTCGCCGCCTGCGAGGGCATAGACCTCTTCGCCTTGGGCAATCATGGCCTTGGTCTGTGCGGTGACTGCGAGGGTGAGCGATGGAGAGACCTTTTCGATGCGTGATGAGATGGTGTGCATGGTTGCGCTGTGATTGAATTACGCGCGTTGCGTGTGGCACAACAAGGGATGATGCACCACCGAAACGGGCGGCGCTGTTGTGGAGCCTGCCCCCGGCACTAGCAAGACAAATGGTTCCGAAATCTCGGCCATTTTCGCATCCTCGCCAGCCAGGCCGCCAGGCCGCCAGCGGATCCCATCCTTGTGGGCAACCTCGTCCCAAGAGGAAATCCCTATGGTCTTCAAGTAGAGCTCGGCCACCTTGTCCTCAAGTATGGTTCCGAGTGCCTTGGAAAGATGCAAGATCGGAAATGGCCGACTTCTCGCCCGCGTTTGTCCAGACCCAGCCAGTATCGACCTCGTTCTGCGCGATCCAATGATGGACGTGCTCGAATTTCCCGTCATTCCTGCTTCAGCGCTCGGCAATGAAATTGAGCGCTGCTCCGTAAATACCTATGCCCTCGCGAGGCGTCACCTTCGGCACGCTTTTCGGCACAGACTTCTGAGCCATCGGCATACTGAGTATCACTCAGTATGCGTGACCGAGGAGATGCCTAGACCATCAAGTTCGCCGGGAATGCGCGTTGCGCTCCAACCGCCCAAGCCTTTCTTGGTCTTCGGTATTACAGCAGACAAGACGCCTCCCCGAGAAGCCACCTTCCCTGCAAGCCAAATGCTAGGACGCCTGAGACAACTTGCGCTTTGATCAATTCCCAAACACGACCACGTCGCCATGTCTGGCGTGGAGCGTGATCTCATCCCCGATCTCGTGGATCACACGCGGATTCATTTCCACAACCTGCTGCCTGCCAATCACTGTCTCTATGAAATACTCGATCCTCTGCCCGAGATAACTCCGCGCGACCACTTTCCCATCGATCTCGTTCTCGCCGCCTTCCTTGTGCAACCGCCAGACCTCGGGCCGGACGGATAGAGTGGCCGCATCACCCACTTTCGATTGCCAGTCTGCGGAAGTCACTTTTCCGACAAGGGTCGTTCCATTCACTTTGACGAAACAATAGCCCTCGTGCATCTCCATCACCGCTCCCTGAATCAGGTTTGTCTCGCCGATGAAACCTGCGACATACGAATTCAAAGGTGTCCTGTAGACCTCCTCGGGCGTCCCAACCTGGCCGATCTTGCCCCACGATAACACCGCCATACGGTCGGCCATTGCAAGCGCCTCCTCCTGATCGTGGGTAACGTAGATCCCGGTGAGGCCGTTCTCCTTTACAATGCGGCGGATCTCACGGCGCATCTCCACGCGGAGCTGAGCGTCGAGATTGGAAAGCGGCTCATCAAGAAGCAGGCAGCGGGGCTTTACAACCAGCGCCCGCGCAAGGCTGACCCGCTGCTGCTGCCCACCGGACATTTGGTCGATCGAGCGTTCACCATACCCACCAAGCTGAACCATCTCCAAGGCCTCGGTAACACGTTTTTTGATCTCCGGTTTCGGGACTTTCCGTTCCTCAAGCCCGAACGCGATGTTCTGGCCAACTGTCAGGTGCGGCCACAAGGCATAGCTCTGAAAAACCATCGCCGCCTCACGTTTGTGCGGCGCGAGTTCAGTGACATCCGTATCTCCGAAGAAAATCCGCCCATCCGTCGGCGTCTCCAGTCCTGCGATGCATCTCAGCAATGTGGTTTTCCCGCAACCCGATGCGCCCAGCAGGAAAAACAGCTCCCCCGCCCCGATCTCCAGATCCAGTCCGTCAAGCGCAGTCACTTTGCCCCCGAAGACCTTGCTCACATTTTCAATCCTGATCGCTTCCATTTCTCCGGCGCATTCTTCCTTCGCTCCGCCTCATAGCAAGCTTCAAGCCATCGCGTGTTGCGCCAATGAATGTTGGAAAAGTATTGCTATTCCCCAATTCCTGTCTAAGTAAGCGGCAGGCAGACACGTTTCCGCCGGCCGCCGCATTCGCGGCACGCTTTTTCCGGTCTTCATCGATGAGAGATTGTAAGAGGTTCACCCTGCACTCATCGACCTCGCCAGCAGCCGTTTTCCGGCAGGGCTGACATTTCCAGAAATATGACCGCTACATTTGAAGCGATGGCCTTGGCCGCGCCCCTAAAACAGGTTCTCAACGAACTCGAATACATTACCCCGTCCCCCGTCCAGGCCCAGGCCATCCCGCTCCTTCTCGAAGGTAGGGATCTTCTCGGCTGCGCACAGACAGGCACCGGAAAAACGGCAAGCTTCGCGCTTCCCATCCTCAACGCAATCCACATGGATCCGCGCAACACCCGCTCCAAGCAGTGCCGCTGCCTTGTGCTCGCACCCACGCGGGAACTCGCGATCCAGGTCGGAAAGAGTTTCTCCACCTACGGCCAAAAAATCCGTTTCCGCCAGACGCTCATCTACGGCGGCGTCGGCCAGAACCCGCAGGTCTCCGCGATGCGTTCCGGCGTCGATGTCCTCGTCGCCACCCCCGGTCGCCTGCTCGATCTCATCGAACAGCGCCATGTCGATTTGTCGGCGGTCGAGTTCTTCGTCCTCGATGAGGTGGACCGCATGTTAGATATGGGCTTCCTCCGCGATGTGAAACGCATCGTTGCGATGCTGCCGCAGAGAAAACAGTCACTGTTTTTTTCCGCCACGCTCGCGCCGAACATCGTCTCCCTCGCCCAGACCATCCTCAGGGATCCTGCCCGGGTCAGCATCACTCCGGAGTTCACCACAGCGGAGCGCATCGAGCAGCAACTCTGCTTCGTCGACCGCGGAAACAAGATGTATCTGCTCCAGGAACTCTTGAAAAAGCAGGCCGAAGCCGACTCAGCAAAACTCACCATCGTCTTCAACCGCACCAAACACGGAGCCAACAAGATCGCCAAGGCACTGACATCCTCCGGCTTCACCGCCGAGGCTATCCATGGCAATAAATCTCAGGCGCAGCGCGAGAAAGCTCTCGCGAAATTCAAGCAAGGCCTTGTCCCCGTCCTCGTCGCCACCGACGTCGCGGCCCGGGGCGTGGATGTGAAGGATGTCGGCCTGGTTGTGAACTACGATCTTCCCAACGAACCGGAAGCATACGTACACCGCATCGGCCGAACAGGACGCGCCGGTGCCGCTGGCCTCGCCGTATCCTTCTGCGCCGAGGACGAAATCGATTTCCTCAGGGACATCGAGAAAATAATCAAGGCCTCGATTCCCCGCCACACAGAACATGCCTGGCACAGCGAGGCGCTCCGCGAAAAACACAGCACCGGATTCCGCCCACCGACTGTCAAGCAGGGCGGTGGCCGTGGCAGACAAGGAGGCGGACGAAGCGGAGGCTCCTCACGGGGTGCATCCAGTGGCAGTGGCAGACGCGGGTCGTCCGGTCGCCGACGGTCGGCCTGAGACATCCGGGACATTTTTGTGCGGTGTTTATTTTGCCTTGCAGCGCCTTCGCAAGTCGTTAATCTACCAGAAGTAACCGGCTCACTATGGGCAGGTTGCCAACAACAACCAAATACAACACAACATCATGAACCTGATCAAACTTGCAATCGTCGCCTCCATCGCAGCCTTTTTCGCCGCGTCCTGCTGCCAAAGTGCAGCTCCCGCTCCAGCTTACGTAGAACCAGCCAAGTAAGTGAGGCCTCAGCCCCGCCCGCTTCGTTTCGGAGCCGGGTGGGTTTTTTTTAAATCCACGGCAATCCAGGCCGTTCATAAAATCCATTACCAGACACACCAATCCGACCATGATCCGTTTGCTACTCGCCATCGCTGTCAGCGCCACCGCTGTCCTTGCCTCGTCATGTTGCTGCACCAGTGATGTTGCTGCCCCACGGCTTCCGGCCATGCCCCAGTTCAGGGAAATTCCGACCGCACCAGTGCAGGTGGAATATACGAAATAAGGCATAAACACCCCCTTTCCCAAGGGCAGGATGCGGCTTCCAATGAAGCCTCATCCTGCCCTTTTTTGTTGCCCGTAGCGGCGCTTCTGGAATCTGAACTAACTAGCCTAAAATAGGCTCGCCAATATGTATGGGATTGGTTACGAGGGGATTGCAGCGTTGTCTTGATGGCAATGCCGCCACCTGAAGAAACCCATGTTCGAAAGGCGCCCAACCCAAGGCGGGGAAAACCTGCATAAGACCGTCCCCCGCCACTACCATCGCGCAGCACACGAACCGACGTTCATCCCCACCACGAATAGGCGGCAATCCGAGCGGAAAAAGCAGGCCAGAATATCTGGCTTGCTCAAAGCTGTTTCGATCGGAGTCGCGCTTGCATCTGTCGTGCTCGGTCTCATGCTTGTGCTCTCGATGCAGGAATAGGTCGTAGTGCCGGGGTAATGGAATTGTCATTCCGGAATTTGGAGTGATTTTGCGGATATAATCAGTTGCGGGACAAGCGCAGCACGGATTTACTGAACATAGATGTTGAGAGAGTCGAAGAACCTAAAAATCAGGGCGGGAAACGCGCTTTGGATGCTGGCGGCTCTGTTCGTAATTATCGCAGGACTGAAGGCAGCTCAGTCATTCTTCCTGCCCGTCCTCATCGCCTTCTTCTTAGCTACGGTCAGTTTCCCAATTCTGAATTTCCTCAGGGTAAAAAAGGTACCGAGAGCCATCGCCGTGCTGCTCACCGTTTCCTTGGATTTCGTATTCCTTGCCGCCTTGGGAGTTCTGGCCGTGACACTGATCGGGGATCTCCAAGAAAAGTGGAACATCCGCTACGCGGCGGAGGTTTCGGATCAGATCCGTGAAGCCTCACGCTCACTTGCAATCAAGCTAAGCGAATACGGGATTTCCGACGCACAGGAAAAGATCGATGATGCGGTAAACAACAACCTGGCTAACTTGCAGAATATCCGTTTCGAGAGAATCTGGGACGTCGGAACCGGAGTGCTGGGCAGGGTCGTCGGATTCTTCGGCACCTCCCTGATCACCCTCATCCTCACGGTCTTCATGCTCAGTGAGGCCCGCATGTTTGGCAGGCGACTGGAAGCCATCAGTTTGGCACGCGGGCCGAATCTCACCCGTATGCTCAGCGCAACACGCGACATCCAACGATTTCTCGCGATCAAGACCGCAGTGAGCCTGCTAACAGGAGTATTGGCGGGTATGCTTTGCTGGATGGCCGGTCTGGATTTCTTCGTTCTTTGGGGAATCCTCGCTTTCTTTTTCAATTTTATCCCGGTGATCGGCTCACTCGTCGCCGGGGTTCTACCGACAATCCTCGCACTCCTCGTCGCCGGGCTTCCCAACGCCGTCCTGGTTGCTGGCGGATACCTCCTAATTAACAATTTCCTCGGCAATTTCGTCGAGCCGATGCTCGTCGGCCGCCGCTTCGGCATATCCACGCTCGTGGTCATCATTTCCGTGCTGTTCTGGGGCTGGCTCTGGGGACCGCTCGGAATGCTTCTGGCCGTTCCGCTCACCATGGTGCTCAAAGTAATCCTAGAAGGTAGCGATGAGTTCCGTTGGATTGGGGTGGCGATTTCCGCAGAACAGCCAGCTGGATCGGCCGAGAAGAAACTTCTAGAGGTGACTCCGCCATCGCAGATCGAACCTCCCGGATCATCCAACGAAACGGAGCGAGCATAACTCGAGCCCAATGAAATCCGCGATCTATCAGCGCCTCGCAGCTGCGGCTCTTGTCTCCGTCTTGGTGCTCATTTTTGTCGGCGCCATCGTAAGGGTCACCGGGGCTGGCATGGGCTGCCCGGACTGGCCGACCTGCTGGGGATTGCTGATCCCGCCCACCAGCGTCGACCAGGTCGATTTCGACAAGCTGCCGGTCGAGAAATTCCAAAAAAAGGCGGAACGCATGGGGCGTGATCCAGCTTCGATCACCCGCGAGTCCCTCAGGCAGGAGTTCAATCCCCGTCATGTATGGACCGAGTTCATCAATCGGCTGTTCAGCCTGCCGGTAGGATTTTTCACCCTCGCGACTTTCATCGCATCCTTCGCCCAAAGGAAGATCCGACCCCATGTTTTCTGGCTGTCGTTCGCAGCACTCCTCCTCGTATTGGCAAATGCTTGGATGGGAGCCCGCGTCGTCTACAGCGGAATATCTCCCGGTGTCCTCAGCGCCCACCTTGCCCTAGCGATGATGCTGATCTGCGTTCTCACCTATTGCGTTTGGGCCGGCACCACCCGGCCTCGCAAACTGCGCATATCAGCGAAGTCTCAGCTCGCCAGAAAAGTCATTCTGGTTCTCCTGATTGCAGTGGTCGCAGAAGGGATTTTGGGAGCGCAGATCAGGGAAATGACCGATGAACTCTCCAAGGCTCATCTCGATTCACCTCGTGAATCCTGGATCGGCGAACTCGAGAACAGTGTAACCTATCTGCTCCATCGCAGCTTTTCCTGGGTGATCCTACTAGTTACCATCTGCGCTTTCGTTATCTCAAAACGGAACCAACCCGATGGCATCTCGCCGTCTCAGGCCGGTGTCATGGCCATCGTCCTTTCGCAAATGATTCTGGGGCTGGTGATGGCACAGGTGCACATCTATTCATGGGTGCAGGTGCTACATGTCGGACTCGCCGCCATCCTGCTGAGCCTCGTCTTCCGCTGGTTCCTGATCATTCCAAACGGGAAATGCCCACCTGCCGAAGCAAGCGGGCATTAAAAGCCTGATTCCAATGGAGTCGGTCAGCCTTCTCCGAGCCCTCTGATTTTCTCGCTCTTGCCGCGGCGAGACCCTTCCCTGCCAGAGCCCCCGCCGGAACGGTCATTTCGTTGTTCGGATTGCGGTGCCGAACGCGGGGTATTCGCGCCGCTGCCGGAGCGGTCCGATCCACCCCTTTGGCTACGATCCCTTGAAGGCTGTTGTGGGATTGGCTGATTCGAAGAACCGCTGCGATTGGAAGCCCCGCGCTCACGACCGGAGCCCATCTCCCTTTGCCTGGAATTCGACTGGGTGTTCCCTCTGGATTGCGGTGTATAATTCCCCCTTTCGCTTCGTCCGCTGCGGTCTCCGGAAATCCTCGTGGAATTCGAGCTTCTACCGCTATGGGACGGACGCTGGCCGCGGCTTCCGGAAATCGATTCTTGGCGGTTGGTGCGGTGTCCATTGGACGATCCATGGGTTCGGCTGCTGCCGGACGAACCTCTCATCCAGTTGCTCGACGAGCTGCGTTGATCCCGACTTCCATAGCGAGAACTCTGATTCCGGCTTCCATAACCGGAGCTCTGATTTCTGCCCGTTGTGTTAACCCTGACATTGCCCGACCAAGAACGACCGAGCGATCGGTAGCGATCGCTGCGATTCCGGTAATTCGTCAGACTGTGGCTACGGATATTGCTTGGAGGTGGGCAGTAACTGCCGCCCCGCGACCATCCGCGTGGATGGGGTGCACCACGCACATAGCGTGGCCGATACCCAACGGGGTAATATCCGTTCAGGTGCGGATCGTAATAGCAACGCCGGTTGTTGTCGTAGTAGGCACCCGCATACGGATCATACGCCCATCGCGAACTGCCGGTGCTCACGAAATAAGAGGTCGAGAAACCTGAGCTTCCGTATCCATAACCATCGCCGTAGCCCCCTGAATAATAGGGATCATAGGCGCAGGATGAGAAAGCCAGGACTGAAATACCGGCCACAAAACTTACCAAGAGGGATCGCTTCATTTTCATAACGTAACTTAGACTGTGCCAACCCGCTGTCCATTCAACATATTGTCGCCGGTTCCGAATATCCGGCCATTTCCCTCGCTCAGTCCTTGCTCCGTTTCCTTTTTTTGGCTTTTCTCGTCCCACGCCACATGACCGACCAACCCATCCTCATCACCGGCGGTGCCGGATACATCGGCTCCCATACCGTCCGCCACCTCGTTTCCTCCGGAAGGAAAATTGTCGTCCTCGACAACCTTGCCTACGGTCATCCTGATGCCATCGTCGACGAAGGAGTCGAATTCGTGAAAGGCGATGTCGGGGATCGCGAACTTCTCCGCTCGCTGTTCGATAAATATGGATTTTCCGCCGTGGTCCACTTTGCTGCATTCGCGTATGTCGGCGAGTCGGTGACGGATCCGTTGAAATACTATTGGAACAACACCGCCGAGCCCATCGCTCTGCTACAGGTCATGCAGGAGAACGGCTGCAAGGTGTTCGTATTTTCATCCACCTGCGCGACCTACGGCACCCCGGAACGGGTACCCATCGACGAGTCGAACCCTCAGAATCCGATCAACCCCTACGGTCACAGCAAGCTAATGGTCGAGCGCATCCTGCACGATTGTGACCACGCCTGGGGTCTTCGTTCGGCATGCCTCCGCTATTTCAACGCCAGCGGTTGCTCCGCCGACGGGAAAATCGGCGAGGATCATAACCCGGAGACCCATCTCATTCCCCGGGTGCTCATGGCGATCACCGGAGAGATCGAAACCTTGGAGGTCTACGGGACGGACTACCCCACACCGGATGGTACCTGCATCCGCGACTACATCCATGTCGAGGATCTTGCGGAAGCGCACGGTCTCGCCCTCGATCACCTTCTCTCCGGTAATGCTTCGATCCGCTGCAACCTCGGCACTGGCAAGGGGATTTCCGTAAAGGAAATCATCGGTGCCGCCGAGCAAGTCACAGGAAAGAAGGTTCCGGTCATCTTCGGGCCACGCCGCGAAGGAGATCCACCCGAACTCGTCGCCGATCCGTCGCTCGCGCTACGCACCATCGGATGGTCCGCGAAACGCCGGGATGTGCTCGAAATCGTTGCTTCCGCATGGGCCTGGATGGACGGGCCGAACAAAGGCCGTTTCGCCTCCTAGTGCTTCGTAAAATCTTATCTGGCGGATAGAATTTACCGGTAAGGGTGAGAGCTTGATCCTGGGTCGGCCAATTTTAAAACGGAAGAAACGGAGGTCACGGAGTTGGAAATACAGACATTCTTCTCCGCTTCCTCCGTCTTCTCTCCGCTTTCTCCGTTTCAAACAAAAGCCCGCAAGCACATCCCGCCCCCATCCGCCATCATAGGCTTTACAGGACACTAGGCCGATTTCGATGGAAATCAGCGTTCGAAGTCGCTTCGATAGGTATCTGCGATGTATTGACATTATTCCTTGCGAAAATCCAATCAGAACACCATATTCCCCCTGAATCCCATGCCAAACTCGAGCGTGAAATGAAAACAACCCAACCATACGCATCTCTCCCACCGGAATCCGGCTCTTGCCGGGGATTCACCTTGGTCGAAGTCCTCACGGTAATCGCAATCATTGCAGTTCTGATGGCTGCCGGAGCCATCGGCCTGGACAACCTCAACGCCGGAAAAGGAACCTCCAGCGCAATCGCGTCTTGCGAATCCCTTTTCGAAGAGGCTCGCACGATCGCCGTTTCCAAGCGCTGCAAAGCCCGGGTGATGATCGATGCGGATGCCACGGGCAGCAACTACCTGCAGAGAGTTGTCATCGTCCACGAAGAGGTCAATGCCGACGGCACGGTGGTACCGGACAGCTGGATCCTCTCCAGCCGCGGCTATGAGATGCCGAAGGGAACCTATTTCAGCAAATCGTACTCCAAGGGCAAGGACAAGGATACCGATGCCGACAAGCCAATCCAAGAAGAGGACATGTCGCTCAAAAACGACTCGGGGAAAACGGTCACCGCCTACAACGGCAATTATGCGTATTTCGAGTTCAACGGAGAGGGGATTTTCGACGAGGCGGGATCCAGATTCGTGATCGGATCCGGCATCCGTCCCAAGGGCAAGGAACCAAAAACCACCCGCTCCGCCGGACGGGACTTCGCCGGATTTGTCATCTGGCGGAACGGCCGCACATCCACTTTCCGTAGCCCTGGGCAGATCGAGGGACTCCCGGACAGCGAGATACCTTTCAATTTCTAATCTGATATGCAAAACCTAGCAAAACCCGCACTTCGCTCGCGGTTCAACCGTAATGGATCCGCGTTCACCCTGATGGAAACGGTTATTGCCATCGGCGTTCTCGCCGTCTTGCTGACTGGCTTCATCGCCGTTTTCACCCCGGCCGCCCAAGGTATCCGCCGCTCCATCAGCTCCCAGCAAGCGGATCGCCTGACAACAACCCTGGAACGGGAACTTGACACCCTCCGCAGCGGTCAAGCCCCCGCCGATGCGACTACAGGCTTTGAAAAAGCATTTACCTGGCTCAAGGAAGGCAACGATGCCGCAAACGCCATTTTCGTCTACCAATACCGTGGCGACCCGTCCACCATCAGGCCTGATGGGACGCCAGAACCGTTGGCGCAGATCTCCGGCCAGCCCGGCACCGACTATATCGTCCAGTCGATGGCTCGCAGGGTTGGCGATGCTGAGTTTGCAAGAGACCTAACGGCGATCGAGGGTGCCATTTTCTTTGTGAAATCCACGCAATTAATCTTCAGCGGCAATGAAATGATTCTCGGAACCGCAGGGAAGATTACCAACCCCGTTCCACTGCCAGTGCGGACACCCCCGTATCCAAGTGAACCCGACAATGTCGCCGATTACGCTGATGCGGTGATTCCGTTCTCCGCCGAGTTCCACAGCGTTCCAACCAAGGCGATCACCTACCTCACCGGCACCAAATTTCAAGAGCATTTCGCAAGTGCGAAGAGACCCGTCTTCACCCGCAATCTCGCCGTCCGCCGCTGATTCTCCAAACGATTTCCCATGAAAACCCGATCCAAGAACTCCGCGAAGGGATTCACCCTCATCGAACTCCTCGTCGCGATGGCGATTACCACGGTCATCATCACGATCTTGGTGTCGGTCACGGCCATGTCACTCAACGTATGGAATCGCAGCCGCTCCGAGATCCGGGCAGCCCGCCAGGGAAAAGCCATGATCGACACCATGGCGCGCGACTTCGAATCCCTCGTCGTCCGCAAGGGCAACGCATTCGAATGGTTGTATGCGAACTCGAACCCCACTTCCGAAGGACCTAAGGGAAACCAGAGCCCGAACGCGATCGACCTCATTTTCTTCTCCGCCGCAACCGATCGCTACGACGGCAAGATTGGCGTTGCAGGCGTGGATCTCGGCGGTGATGTGTCCACGATCGGCTACCAACTCGTTTACAAGGATCCCATCGATTCCTCAACCACGGATGACTTCAAAACCTTCGTCCTTTACCGGAAGCTGGTGGATCCCAAGGAAACTTTCGACGACATCCTCGGCCAGGCAACGCTTGATGGGAAAGTCGACTTCATATCGGGCGGGACAGATTCCGTCTCAGCAGAGGAAAATTTCATCTGTGAGAATGTCTATCAGTTCACCATCACTTTCCACCTGCGGATCACTGACTCCACTACCCCGCCCGCAACAATCAGAACGGTGCGCGTCCCCATTGGACAGGGAGCAAACTCAGCCGAGAATCTTGTAATCGCGGGTGACGGGATCACTAACATCGCAAGAACCGGAATCACCACAATTTCAAATACCACCAAGGAAGAGATCAAAAGTGCGCAGCTATCCGCAGCTGAAATTTCTCTCACCGTGTTGACGAATTTCGGTCTCCAGCAACTGCGCAAACGGACGTTCGAAAACGACACCGCGAAGGCTGAATTTATCGCCCAGAACTCCTACCAGTATTCGAAGCTCGTCCAGGTTCCCGGTTCCTGAACGGAAGTCCGGGCACCAGCCTCTGGCTCATCTTCCGAATATCCCCCTGGATTGCTCCATACTCATGGTGCGCTGTTCCTTCCAATCGATCACAGACGGAGCTTTGTAAAGCCCCCTACGGGACTCAACGGAAGCGTCCACCGGGCGATCGAGCGGTGATGCGCCGGTTTCCCGGGCACTTTTCCTATCCAACGAGTTTGTGGTGAAAGATCCTGTCTCCCGCGCTTTCTTGTCACCGTTCCTAGCCGATGCCCCATCCTGCCTGGCCTTGGCCCGAAAGCGTGAGCCGTCGGTATTCCCCTCATATCCATTCGTTCCGTAGTCCTTGCTCCCCCACCAGGATTTCTTGCCATATTTATCCGTTTTGAAATCCCCTTTTGCGAACTTGCCTTTGAAATATGGAGAGTCGCCCTGACGATCATATTGGCTGCGTTTGTCAGATTTCGGCACCCATTGCCCGTTCTCGTCCTGCTTGTAGCCGCCGCCCTCGGAAAGCCTTTGCTGGAGACCCTTGTGCTCGGCAACCGCAGGTTTCGAGGGGTCAGCCTTATCTGCGCAAGCACCGGTGAAGGCACAGATGGTGAACACCAGCCCCTTGCCCCACCATCCCGATACGAAGAATCGGCTCATGGTTTCCCTTGGAGCTTGGCTTCCAACGATTGATCCGGAATGGCTCTCCTTTCCAATGCCTGGCTGTAGTAGTCCCGCCCATCCTCAAGCCTTCCGCTTTTCGCGCAGAGCAGAGCCATGTTGAAATACGGCTCACTCGGAACCGGATCGGCGGTGATGGCCGCCTTGAAGCTTGATTCGGCCTCCCCAATTTCACCAATGCGATAGTAGATCATTCCGAGCAGCAAGTAAGCCTTCGCATCGTCAGGGGCGATATCCGTAGCTCGTTTCACGTAGAGCTCCGCAGATGGCAGGTCGCCAGTTTGCAGGAATGCGTATCCCAGCATCCGGTTCGCGTAGGCGTTGTTGCCGTCGAGCTCGATCGCCCTCTGGAAACTCTCGGTGGCCTCGATCTGCTGACCTAATTTCATCTGCACTACACCCAGCTTGCAAAGGGCAGGCACATGCCCGGGATGCTGCTCTACCATCATCTCGAACAGCTCCCTCGTCGGCAGCAGGCGTCCGGCAAGATAGGCCTTGGTCGCCGCGCGGTCGTAGCTCTCAAGTTCGCGGTTCAAATCGGAGGTCGCACGGTTCACCGTCGCGCGGTCGCGGGCGAACGGGGAAATAAGTTCGCCGTCCACTTTCTGGTTGGCCACGAGCTTTTGCTCCTCCGGGGTCAACTGCATCTCAGCACCGTCGAACATCACAATCGCCTCATTGAGTTCCTCATCCTGCTTCCCGAGATTCTTCGCTGCTTCAACCAACACCTCCTTCGCCTGCCTGCGCCGCTCCTGCACTCTGAGCTGCCGCTGAATCACCCCTCTCAACACCTCCACCTCTGCGGGATCCGCCTCCACCTCACCTCGCGCAAGGGCGTTTTCCTCGTTCCTAAGTTTGTCCGCCAGTTCCCGGAGCCGTTTGTCCTGATTTCTCTTCTCCTGTTGCAAGCGGTTGATCTGGCTTTTCGCAATTGCAAGGTCCCGCAGCGCATCGACCACATCATCCTTCGTGGCGTTGTTGTCCACATTGAGCCGCTCCACCTTTTCGTTGGCCTCGCGCAGTAACTTGGCCAACCCCATGTTCTGCTCGATGAGCTTCACGGTTCGCCCCGCATCGTCCTGCTTAAGCAGCGCCGCCATCTGGTCGCGTTCTTGGAGCAGCCCGTCGCGCTCTTCCCTGAGGTCGGCGAACGCCGCACGGCTTTGCACAAGTTCTTCCTTGAGGGAGGCGATCTGGCCATGCGCTTCCTCAAGATCACGCGACTTGCCATCAAGTGCTTTCTCCAACGCATCCATTTGCCTGCGCTGCCCGGCCACAACCTCGTTGGAGACCTTTCGCTCGGTCTCAAGGTCGCGCTTCGTATTCGCCTCCGCCTGGCGGAGTTCCTTGGCCTTCTCCTTGAGGATATCCATGTCAACCGTCAGTATCTCGATCTTGGAAAGCGCTTCCGTATGATCCCCTCTGCTGGTTTTCAGCGCCATCCCCATCGCCTCGCGTTCCTGTTCAAGCCGCTCGATCTGCTTGTTGAGCGACTTCATCTCGCTCTGCACCGGAGCAGCCGCCATACGTGCCCGCAGCGACTGCACGTTTGTCTCCGCCACCTTGAGCTGGCGCGCCAATCGATCGTTCTGCTTCTTTAAATCACCCAGGCGGGAGGCATTCCGCATCGCGGTGTTACTTCTCGCGTCTGAATCGGCGATCTTTTTACGCAAACGCGCCATCTCCGTTTCGGCATCCTTCAGGCGCCTAGCCTGCAACGGATCGACCTCCATGATGCCCTTGCTCAGCGGCTTGACCGGTCTCGACTTCGCTGCCTGTGCCAGTGCCTGTGCTGCCCTCGCCTGTGCCTGTGCCTTCGTCACCTGATTACGCAGTGCCCCGACATTTGCCTCCGCCGCTTTGAGCTGGCGTGCCAATAACTCATTCTGCTTCCTGAGATCATCCACCCGGGAAGCGTTGCGCATCGCTGTGTTGTCCCGTGCATCCGCCTCGGCGATCATTTTCCGAAGCCTCGCCGCCTCAGCCTCCGCATCCCTCAACTTTTGCGCATGGAGCATCTCGGCAGGGCGCGGCGAATTAACCTCCACGGGCTTCACGTCCCTGTCGGGATTCACCGTTTTCGGCTTCATCCCGATCTCAAGATCCGCTGTACCCCTTGCTCCAAAATCAGCGCCGACTTTCGCACCGCCTTCAAGCTCGGCGATCACGCCGCGCTGCTCCCTGAGCTGCTCGCCCGCTTTTCCCCTCACCACTCCCACCGCCTTGGCGGTCAGTTCCCTGCGGTTCTCAACCATACCCGGCTTCCAATCCGGATAAAATCTGCCCACCGATTCAAACAGCTTTCCTGCCTGCTCATACTTTTTCAGAGCGGCCATGAAATCACCGTCTTTTTCCAACTGCTCCGCTGCCCTGACATCCAAATAAGCCTGGAAGTAGACGTCCGAGGGATCGAACTGAGGATCCTCCGGAGCCTGAGCCACGACCCCGACCAGCATGACGACATACGTGCAAAGCAACACCGCCCATCTGAAACGCGCCTGGGGTTTTGTAACTCCTTCAAACATCAAAGACAACGCCTATCATCCAGCCCTGGTTTCGCAAGCGCCATTTTCTTGCGAGACCCCATTCGGCAACAAAATGTTTAAGAAGTCCGTAATACCAAAAAATACCACATATGGGATATTCACAACGAAATGAACACTACATATGGTGATTTCTAGCATTAGCAACTTGTCTCACTCGGAAATTTCCATAGGCTCACACCAATCCGCGTCCCCTCTAGACCCTGGCTTCTAAAATCTCGCCTCTCGCCCGTATGTATCTCAAGACCCTCGAAATCCAAGGCTTCAAATCGTTCGCCGACAAGACCGTGTTCGAATTCGCCGAAGGAGTCACCGGCATCGTTGGCCCCAATGGCTGCGGCAAGTCCAACGTCGTAGATGCCATCCGCTGGGTGCTAGGGGAAACCTCCGCCAAAGCCCTCCGCGGCGGTGAAATGGCAGATGTCATCTTCAACGGCACCGAAAAACGCAAACCCCTCGGCATGGCGGAAGTCACCCTCACCATGGCGGATTGCGAGGAGTCTCTGAAAGTCGATTTCAATGAGGTCGCTGTCACTCGCCGCGTCTTCCGCGACGGCCGTTCCGAGTACCGCCTCAACGGCACCCTCTGCCGCCTCCGCGATTTCCACGACCTCTTCATGGACACCGGCATCGGCCGTACCGCCTACTCCATCATGGCGCAGGGTCAGATCGATCAGATCCTCTCCTCCAAGCCGGAGGAACGCCGCGCCGTATTCGAGGAAGCCGCCGGAATCACCAAGTTCAAACGCGAGAAAAAAGACGCCCTCCGCAAGCTCGAATACACCGAGGCAAACCTGCTCCGCGTCTCCGACGTCCTCGCCGAGCAGGAGCGCCGTATGAATTCCCTGAAACGCCAGGTTGCAAAAGCCCGTCGATTCCAATCTCTCTCCACCGACCACCGCGTCCTCGATACCCACCTCGCCCACAAGCGCTACGTGGAAATCACCGCCGAGCGTGCCGAACTCACCAACTCCATCCGCTCGCTCGATGCGCAGGACTCACACCTCGAGCGTCAGCTCCCGGAAAAGGAAGAATCCGTCACCGAATCCCGCACCGCCGCCCGCCTCTTCGAGTCCGAACTCGCCGAGCTCCGCCAGCAGCTAAACAAACACCAGAACGCCCTCGCTGCCGCGCAGGCGCGCATCGCTTTCAACAACGAGCGGAAATCCGAGCTCGACGGCCGCATCTCGCAAAACCATTCAGACATCACCTCGACCCGCGAGAAGCTCGCTCAGCAAGAGTTCGATTTCACCGCAGCCAACGAAGCCCTCGATCAGCTGAACCGCCGCATCGCCGCGCAGGAATTGGAGCTTCAGAAACAGGAAGAGCAAACCCTCAACGCCCGCGCATCCCGCGCCAACCTTGAATCATCCCTCCGCGCCTCACGCGCCGAGGCGAACAAAACCCAGACACTCATCGCCTCGATGCAGGCGAAGATTGAGTCCGCCCTCTCCCAACTCGAAGGCAATCGCGACCGTGCCAAACAGCTCGCCGAGGATGAACAGCGCTTGAACCTCGGCATCGAGGAGCACATCGCCCAACAGGCAGCCATCACCGCACTCGTCACGGAAACCGGAGACAAGCTCGGTGAACTCGAAGAAGCCTTCCAATCCGCCGAGCGCACCCACCAGCACACTCGCGGTGATCTCGATTCCGCTCGCAAGGCCGCCACTGAGTCGAACAAAGTCCTCGCCCAGCGCTCCGCCCGCCTCGACGCAGTGAAACAGCTCGTCGCTTCCGGGGAAGGCTTCGCAAAAGGCACTCAGAACCTACTCAAAGGCCTCGACCAACCCGCCGAGTTCAAGCCCTCCATCGAAGGTGTCCTCGCCAGTTTTATCCAAGCTGACGACTCCGCCGCACGAGCCATCGAGGCAGCCCTCGGCGCGAAGCTCCAGACCGTCCTCGTCTCGGATTCCGCCATCGCCGAAACTCTTATCGATCGCCTCACTGAGAAAAAACTCGGCCAAGCCGCCATCCTCGCGAAAGACCTTATCCCCGTCGCCTCCGGCACCCAGATCGAGGCACTCCCGGAAGGCGCCACCGCATGGGCGCTGGACAAGGTGAAATCCGAGCCACAAGTCACCGCCATCATCGAGCAGTTGCTTGAGAAAACCCTCATCGTCCCGGATCTTAAAACCGCACTCTCTCTCCGCGCGGACTACCCCGCCCTCACCTTCGTCACCCTCGCCGGGGAAATGCTCTCCCCCGAAGGCACCATCCAGGGCGGTGCTGCATCCGGGGCCTCGACTTCACTACTCGAAAGGCAAAACGAGGTCCGCTCCCTCGAGAAGGAAGTCAAATCCCTCCACAAGGCCGACGAACAAGCCCGCTCCCTCGTCGCCACCCTCGAAGCCGGTCTCGAGACTCACCGCGAAGCCGTCGAGGTCTCTCGCGAACGCCTTCAAAAACAAAAGGTCGAGCTCTCCACCCTCCAGGGACAACTCTCTCTCGCCTCGAAGGAAGTCGAAAATTTCAACACCCGCATCGAAAATGTCCGCTGGGAACGATCCGAATTGGAGAAACGCGAAACCGCTGCCGCCGACTCCCGCCAATCCATCGAGTCGGAGCTCGCTGCCTCCCGCCAGCGCCTCGAAGCCATCGAGGACGAGACCCGCTCCCTGCAGTCCCAGTCGGATGCTGCCATCGCCGGCGAGCAGGAATTCACCGCCGCCCTGAACGAACTCCGCACCAACCTCGCCGTCGAGAAACGCGCCAAGCAGGCAGCAGAAGAACAGCAGCGCCCTATGGAGTCCCGCCTCTCCGAGCTACGCGAAGTCGCCATCCGTCGCGAAGCGGAAATTGAAAGCTTCACCACTCGCATCAAGGCCGCCGCCGATGAGAATATCGTCCTCGCCACCCAGGCCGAGGACTCACAGATCGAATCCGAAGACCTCCAACAAGCCCTCGCCGAAAAAGCCGAAGGCCGCACCCAACTCCTCGCTACAATTGAGGAAGCCGAAGTAGCTCTCTCCTCCATCCGCAAGGAATTCGCCGCCACCAACGAGCAGAAAGGCCGCGAGGAAATCGCCGCCACCAAGCTCGACCTGCGCCTCGAAAACCTCCTCTCCGCCACCGAAGACCGCCACCAAATCACGTTGGCCACCTTCGAGCCCGACTCCCATCTCCTCCTCGCAACCCTAACCTCCCGTAAAGTTAAAAACGACTCCGGCGAAGAAGACCAAGGAGGAGCTGCATCCTGCGACCCAACAACCCCGGCCACCCAAGCCGAGTCTTCCGAAATCCCAGACACCCCCGGAGAACCCGATTGGTCTCAGGTCGAAACCCTCGTCCAAGATCTCAAGCGCAAGATCGAATCCATGGGGCCGGTCAACGTCGATGCCATCGAGGAATACGACGAACTCGAGGAACGCCACAACTTCCTCCGCAACCAGCACGACGACCTGGTTTCCTCCAAGACCGAACTCCTCACCGTCATCGAACGCATCAACGAGGAAACCCAACGCCGCTTCTGCGAAACCTTCGCCCAGGTCCGCATCAACTTCCGCGACATGTTCAAGGAACTCTTCGGCGAAAAAGGCCAGGCCGACCTCACTCTCATCGACGAGAACGACCCGCTCGAGTCCGGCATCGAGGTCATCGCCAAGCCCCCGGGCAAAAAGCTCCAGTCCATCACCCTCCTCTCCGGCGGCGAACGCTCCATGACCGCCGTTGCCCTCCTGTTCTCGATCTACATGATCAAGCCCAGCCCCTTCTGCGTCCTCGACGAGCTCGACGCGCCCCTCGACGAATCCAACATCAACCGTTTCGTCAAAGTCCTCGACCGCTTCATCGACCGCTCCCAGTTCATCATCGTCACCCACTCCAAGCGCACCATGGCTCGAGCCGACGTCATGTATGGCGTCACTATGGAGGAATTCGGAGTCTCAAAACCCGTCGGAATGCGCCTCACGGCCTCCAACGACAATACCAAGGCAGAAGGCAAATCAGCGGCGCAGAAAGCGGCTCTGAGGCTGGATGCATAGCGATAATTCATAAGGAAAAACGGGCATTCCTGCTCAGGTCCTGCATGTTGCGGATCAATGAGCAGGGGTGTCCGCCCTTCCCTTCAACAGCAAATGAGTAGAACGGAGGGGCTGTCGCTGGACTGCCCCTCGTCCAAAGAATCTACGCCTCTCCGCACCCCCTCCAACGAACAAGCCCAGTTCACCATGATCACCTACGCGAAGATTACCATGGCTCACACCGGCAGCTGTGAACCAACTCAGGGACTCGTGACCTGGGTCAGCTTTTCTTCGGCGGCGACCCGGAACAGAGCGGTGCCCGGACCGACCGGTGTAACGAAGGTCTGAGATCCGGTCAGATCGGACTGTCCCGCGACGCTCCGCCATTCAAAATCGGGCGCAAGTTTTTCGATCGCTGCCGATACGCCGGGGTTGGGAGTGAATTCGAGGACGAAGTCGTCGCCCGACAGCGACGTCGTGAGCCGTGGAGCATCGACCGAGGGAACCAGGATAAAATCATCCACCCCAACGAAGCTGTCCCCGGTGACTCCGGAAACGGGAAAGACCCGAACGCCGATCTCTTGGATTGATGTCAAAAAGTTTTGATCCGGTTGAAAAGAGGTGGCGTCCCCGTCTTGAAGTGAAAACCAGTCATCATCAAAGGAGAAGCTCAGGCTGTACCACCCGGGCAGCTCGCCGAGGTCTTCTGATAATTTGATCTTCGAGTAGTAGTGACCTGCGCCGAGCGGCCCGTCAGCATAGACAGCGATATCGATGAAGTCGATTTCCGCAGGTTCGATGAAGACGCTAACATCGATTCCCGCGATCTTCTGTGCAGCATAGTCTCCGACGAAGGCTCCTTGAGCCGTCAACTCGTCGGCGAAAAACCACACGCCCTTACCCCCGAGAAAGAAGGAATAGGCATAGGGATTGTCGTCAATTTCGGGGCCAGCCCAGGGTGGAGGCGCGACGATCCCATCGTCATCTGAATACAGAGACCAGCCGTCGGCATTGGCCTGGCTGGGGAACGTTTCCCAAGCTCCGGCTATGGGATCGGCGCGTAGAGCGGAGGCTAGAACCAGGAAGGTAAGAAGAGAGCGCATGTCGCTATTGAAACGCAGTCGCGTTCAGATTTATTCACCGGAATCTGGTCGTGGGCGGCGAAACACGACGGCAACTCATTCCGTTTAAATGGAATCTCCTTCAATCGGACATTGATGCGTCGCGACTACTTCGCATCACTCCCACTCGATGCTCGCAGGAGGCTTGGTGGAAATGTCGTAGAGGACGCGGTTGATGCCATCCACTTCATTGAGAATCTGCTGACTGGTTTCCCGCAGGAGTTCCGCCGGGAGATCGACCCACTCGGCCGTCATTGCATCTTCGGAAATAACAGCCCGCAGGTTTGTCGCCCACTCGTAGCTGCGCTCGTCACCTTTCACCCCAACGGTTTTCACCGGAATCAAACCGGCGTATGCCTGCCAGACCTTGTCATACCAGCCGTGTTCCTTGAGCTTGCCGATGAAGATCGCATCACAAGCCCGGATGATATCCAAGCGATCCTGGCTGACCTCGCCTGGGCAACGCACCGCAAGGCCGGGGCCGGGGAACGGATGACGACCGAGGATGTCCGGGGCAATCCCGAGCGAATGCCCGAGTTCACGCACCTCGTCCTTGAAAAGCTCTGCCAAGGGCTCAAGCACCTTGCCCTGTGCCTGTAGCTCCAGGATACGATCCACGCGGTTGTGGTGCGTCTTGATCTTGGACGCCTTGGACTTCGCATTCGAGGCGCTTTCAATCACGTCCGGATAGAGCGTTCCCTGAGCAAGCAGTTCCGCATCGCCGACGGTATCCCAGAATACATCGATAAACAGGTTTCCGATGATCACGCGCTTCTTCTCAGGATCGCCTTCACCGGCCAATGCCGTGAGGAATCGCTCGCTGCATTCAACCGTCTCGATGGGAACACCCATGCGATGGAAATTGTTGCGCACTTCCTCGCCCTCGTCTTTCCGCATGAGGCCGTGGTCGACAAAGATCGCCCGCACGTTCGCTCCGGCCTCTTTCAGAAGCACCGCAAGCACCGTGCTGTCCACCCCGCCGGAAACGCCGCAAACAACTTGCTTATTGCCGCACCTCTCGCGGATACCTTCAATCATCTCACGCTTGAAGTCCTCGATTTTGAACGCGGCTAGATTGCTGGCGGTGAGCAGGAAATTGTGCAGGATGCGCATCCCCTCGTGGCTGTGCGTCACCTCCGGGTGGAACTGGATACCGTAGAAACGCTCGCCCCATTTCAGCGAAACCGGTGTGTTGTGCTGGTTGGTGGCAAGAACCTTCGCGCAATCAGGGATGACTTTCACCGTATCGGAATGGCTCATCCAGACCTGGGACTTTTCGGAAATCCCCTCGTAGAGATCGTCGCAGTTCTCGGGAAAAAGGTTCGCCGGGCCGTATTCGCGGCGATCGCTCGCCTCGATCGTGCCGCCGAACTTAAGGTTCAACAGCTGCATCCCATAACAGACGCCCAGCACGGGCACGCCGAACCCATCGAGCGCCTCGAAATCGAGATCAGGCGCATCCGGATCGCCGGTACTGCGTGGACCGCCGGAGAGGATGATCGCACCCGGCTTCCCGATGTTCGGAAAGTCCTCAAGAGCGTAAAGCATTGCAACGTAACCCAATTCGCGCACCCGACGCACGATAAGTTGTGTGTATTGCGAGCCGAAGTCGATGACGGCGACGTGGTTCGACTCGTTCAGTGCGTGGAAATCTGTGATATTCATTACGGTAAGAAAGTTATCGTCAATCCACGCCTAGCCCAGTGGCTGGTAGTTCGTCGGCTCCTCGGTCATGACAATGTCGTGGACGTGGCTTTCGCGAAGGCCGCCTGTGGTGATACGGGTGAAGGTCGCCTTCTCGCGCAGCTCGGTAAGGGTGGATGCGCCGACGTAGCCCATGCCGGATTTCAGACCGCCCATGAGCTGGAAAATAACATCGGAGAGCGGCCCCTTGTAAGGCACGCGACCCTCGACCCCTTCGGCGACGAGTTTTCCGGAGCTGTTCTGGCCGTAGCGATCGCCCGCGCCTTTGCGCATTGCTCCAGGCGAGCCCATGCCACGGTAGGTTTTAAAACGGCGACCCTGATAATATACACTCTGCCCGGGACTTTCGCGGGTGCCCGCTAAGATGGAGCCGAGCATGACAAGATCCGCCCCGGCGGCGATGGCTTTCACAACGTCACCCGAGTAACGGATACCGCCGTCGGCGATGACTTTCACACCGCGCTCGCGGCAGTAATCGGCGACATTGCGGATGGCCGTGAACTGTGGCATCCCCACACCGGCGATGACACGCGTGGTGCAGATCGAGCCGGGGCCGACCCCGACTTTGAGCGCATTCGCCCCGGCGGAAACCAGATCCCTCGCTCCCTGTTCCGTGACGACATTTCCAGCAACCACCGGTATATCCCCCATGCTGCGGAGCTTCTCGATGACTTTCATTACGTGCCGCGTGTGGCCGGTGGCGGCATCGATGAATAACGCATCTGCTCCTGCCTCAATAAGGGCGGCGGCTCGTTCCTCGACATCCGGACCCACGCCAACTGCGGCACCGCAGCGGAGCTGGCCGTTCGCATCTTTCGCGGCACTGGTGAAAGTGATCCGCTTCTCAATGTCAGAGCCGGTGATCAGTCCGACCAGGCGACCTTCGCCATCGACGAGCGGAAGTTTCTCGATGCGGTTTTCGTAAAGAATACGCCTAGCCTGCTCCAAGCCGGTGTTCGGCGGAGCGGTGACGACCTTTTCGCGAGGGGTCATCACTTCGGAAACAACGGCACCGGGACGGTCGAGGTAGCGTACATCTCGTCCGGTTACCATCCCTTCGAGGCACCCATCGGCATCGACAACAGGGAAGCCGGAGAATCCGTTCTCCTGCATGATCGCCAGGATCTGCTGAACAGTATCTGTTTTGCTGACAGTGAGAGGATTGATGATGACCGCGCTTTCCGAGCGTTTCACCTTCGTGACCATCGCCGCCTGCTCGTCGATCGGACAGGCGCGGTGGATCACACCCATGCCGCCCTCACGTGCCAATGCGATGGCAAGATCGTGCTCGGAAACGGTATCCATCGCCGCAGACACGACAGGAAGATTCAGGGAAATCCCCTCTGTCAACTGAGTCCCAAGTTCGGCTTCGCTGGGCAAAATTGCACTTAGCGCCGGAACAAGAAGCACATCGTCGAACGACAATCCCAATGAAATCTCTGCCATGCGATAGTCAACAGGGCAGCCCGCGTCCCCGCAAGCCCAGATTCCATCCCAGAGAAGAATTCCCCCTTTCTAGCGCCACAACAACGCCACCCGCTCCACCACGACATCGCTGCGTGTGGGTTTTAGCGTCTCCTTTTCCAAGCTGAGTAAGGAAGGGTCGTAGCTCTCGCCGATCTCAGCCAGATCCTTCTCAAGGGCTTTCTTGATTAGTTCCATCTCCTCCGTGATACCCTCGATCTTGGCCTTCGCGTTGGCCACGTCCTGATGCTGCTTGTAGGCGCTGGTCGCCTTGGTTATAGAGCTTGTGCTGGTGCCCTTGATGAGCCCGCCCATCCCGACTTTTCTTCCGAAAATGGATTTAAGAATCCCTCCCAGCACCGAAATTCCTGCCTGCATCTTCGCAGAGCTAGACTCCGCCTCTTCCTTGGAAAGCCGGGTCTCAGCGGTGCGCATCCGACCATCAAGCGTGCGGATTTTCTTCTCCGCAGTCTTGCGGATTTCCTCTAGCGCCTCGTCTCGCTGCTCGCGGGCGTCGTGGGCGATCCTCACCCGGAATTCGGCCTCCGCCTCGGCGATGCCACCCCACGCCTTGAGCGCCGGACAAAACCAGATTTCCTCGCGCTCCTCGCGGTAGAGTTCGTCCTCGAAATCCTTTTTTACCGCTTTGTAATTCTTCGCGTTCATCGCGTAGCCGGGTAAATCAGCATAACCGACGCCCTCTTCCGGATCATCACCCAGCGATTCCGGGTCAATGCTAGCTGTATCGTCCCACTTGATCTCTTTTTTCAAGATCTCGTTCACTTTCGTCACCTTGCGGCTGCCCTCTACATCGGCCTTGTTCAGTGAAAAATGGACGGTCGCCTCACGGAGGAGGAACGGCCTGTAGGTTTCGCCCTCGGCGGGTGCGAAAACCTCGATTACCCCCGCACCAACTGCCGGGCGGTGGGTGCTTTGAGCAACAGCCTTGCGCGCCATAGGATTCACTTCATCTTCGGAAACGGTTTTCTCTGTCACGAACGCCCCCCGTTTCGGATCCATCAGTCCCTTGATCTGTCCGCGCGCCAGCGGACCGGTTAAGTAACTCATCACCCAGCGGACATGGAATAGCACCGGCCCGTCCTCGTGGACGTTGTTCATCAGGAAAACCCGGTTGCCCAGTCCCGAGAGCAGGATTTCCATCTGCTTCCGGTTGAATTTTGCATTCTGCGATCCGGCAGCACCCTCGAGCCCGTCGAGAACACGCATCTTGTCACGCTCCGTCTGCAGTCTACCGAGAAACCATGTCCCGATGTTGGAGAGCGCCTTGTAATCGAGATCGACCGGGTTCTGTGTCGCCAGAAGACAGCCGAGGCCGAAGGCGCGTGCCTGTTTCAGCATGGTCATCATCGGACGCTTGGAAGGCGGATTCGCAGACGGCGGTAGGAAACCGTAGATCTCATCCATGTAGAGCAACGCCCGCAGCGAGGTCGTCCCGCGCTGGGTCCGCATCCAGCCGAGCATCTGGTTGAGCAGCAGGCTCACGAAGAACATCCGTTCCTTGTCGCTGAGGTGCGCAATGGAGAAAATTGAAATCCGCGGCTTGCCGTCGTCGCGGTGCAGCATCTTGGCGATGTCCAGCGGCGCACCTTCAAGCCAGGTCGAGAAGCCAGGCGAAGCCAGCAGGCTGTTGAATTTCATCGCCAGCGCCTGCCGGGATTTCTCGGGGTAGAAAGTTTCAAGATCGATCACGCCGATCTTACCAAAGCCCGGCCGCTGAATCTGGCGAATCAACTTCTCGAGATCCAGCCCCCTGCCCGCCTTCCATTCCTCCTGGAAAATCGCTCCGAGCAACACCGCTTCCACGCCCTGCGTTCCGTCCGCATCGATTCCCACCAGCGAAAGCAAACTCTCCACCGTGCTGCTGATACTGTCGCCGTAAAGCTCGCCGTCCTCCATCACCTCGGCGGGAGGCACGTCGAGCGAACTGAGGATGGAAACCGGAATCCCCGCGCTGCTGCCGGGTGTAAAAATGTTGATATCCACCTTGTCCTTCAGCGCAGCGATTCGCTCCGGCGTCTGCCCCCACTCGCCAAGCCCCTTCTTCCACATCGCTGCCGTTTTTTCGGAGAATTCATCCGCACTGATACCCTTCTTCGCGGCATCGTCCTCGTTCACCCACGGCCGGAAGCTCGGCCCATCGAGCGCCGGAAAGGTCAGCATTAGGTTGGCAATGTCGCCCTTGGGATCGATCACGATCGCCGGGATATTGTCCATCGCCGCCTCCTCCAGCAGCGCAATGCACAGACCCGTTTTCCCGGAGCCAGTCATCCCTAGAACCACGCCGTGTGTGACAAGATCCTTCGAGTCATACATCACCGGCTCAGCGGTCACCTCCTTCTTCTCAAGGTCGTATTCTTTGCCCAGATAGAATTTCCCCAGTTTCTCGTAATCGAAAACTTCCTCGCTCATCGTTACATCACTTTGGGTCGCCGAGCGGAAAGTTCCAGAACGAAACCACGTCCTTCACCCGAGGCTGAAAATCCAGATCACTGCCTTTACGATCGCCGCGATCACGCCCACGAAACTCAGGATCACAGCAAGGATACTGAGGCCACCGCCACGCGTATTCGGCACCAGCGCGAGGATGATCCCGAGCGCGCCGAAAATAAACGCCACCGCCGCCATGATGAGTCCGAGTATCGCCCCGAACTTAAAACTCAGAATCGCGGCGATGATCGCCACAATGGATGCGATACTGAACGATGTTTTTGAGGATTCCATGGCAAATGGGTAGCCCGACTCAACCCATCCCGCAACTCACTTTCTTTTCTCACCACCACCCTCCACGGCGGAGAGCATAATTTTCAGGGCACCCCCGGAAATCCAGACTTCCCAAACAAGGCAAGCCAGCGAGGCACCCATCAACAGCAGTGCTGTGCCGAACGTAAACAGTGCTATGTCGCTGACATCGAGCATCACTGCCACCATTGCCACGACGCACAGCAGTAGACTGATTGCTCCGAGCAATTGCATCCCACGGATCAGCACCAGTCGCCGCCGCAGGTTATCGATCTGCTTGCGCGCCATACAATCACCCCTTTCTAGCCACTCCCCGTGCAGCTTTCGAATTAGTGCCGACAGGTGCAGGAAGCGGTTCGTGTAGGAAAGAAATAGCAGGCTAATTGCCGGGAAAAGCAGAGCGGGCGTGGAAACCTCAAGTGTCATGCCCCCTTTTACTCCCATAGCAGCGGTTTGCAACCGCCATGCCAAGGCTCCTTCCAAAAGATTGAACCGCCAAGTTCGCCAAGCAAGACAAGTGACACCATTGAATTCTTTCCCAGAACCGGGAACATGCGCTTCCGGGGATATCCGGCACCCCATTTCCAATTCAACTTGGCGAACTTCTCTTACTTGGCGGTTGAACCTCTTGAAAGTTCTTCAGCATTCACGGCCCAAGCCGTTCTTGCAATCCGCCCGCTTCCGGCGATTCTTGCCCCCATGCGAAACGCTAGCCCTCTCATCCTCGCCCTCATACTCGCGCTCACCGCCATCACCCTCTCCATCCGTGCAAAGAAGACCGAATCCGTGGAGGCTATCGAATCCAAGCCGGCCGCAGAAGAAACCACTACGAACGAACCCGCTGCCCCAGCCGCCGGAGAAATAACCGCCGCCGCGAAGCCATGGCCGCAATCGCAGTCCGATATCCCCGCCGATGCCTCCGCCGTCTTCGGCAGCCTCGATAACGGATTCCGCTACATGATCCTGCCGAACTCCGAGCCTCCGGATCGCGTCTCAATCCGGCTTCACATCGCAGCCGGCGCGCTCATGGAAGAGGACGATCAGCGCGGCCTCGCGCATTTCCTCGAGCACATGGTCTTCAACGGCACCCAAAGCTTCAAGGATGCGAACACCCTCATCCGCCAGATGCAGACACGCGGCATAGCATTCGGTGCCCACGTCAATGCCTACACCTCATTCGACGAAACTGTCTACATGCTCGATCTCCCCGATCTCAAGCCGGACACCATGGATCTCTGCTTCGGCATCATGCGCGACTTCGGCGATGGCGCACTGCTCAGCGAGGAGGAAATCAATGCCGAACGCGGCGTGATCCTTTCCGAGAAACGCTCCCGCGATTCCGTCGGCTACCGCATGATGCAGAAACAGTTCACCACCCTGCTGCCCGGCTCTCTTATCCCGAAACGTTTCCCCATCGGCGAGGAAGAGATCATCGAGAATGCCCCGCGCGAGCGCTTCACCGATTTCTATACAAAATACTACGTCCCCGACCGCATGACCTTCGTTGTCGTCGGTAACATCGATGCGGCAGAGATGGAGGAAACAATCAAGTCCACCTTCGGCTCCATGAAGAACCCGGAGAAGCCGGGTACCGATCCGGATCTCGGCACGGTCACAATCCCGGAGGGCATAGAGGCGCACGTCTTCTCCGATCCCGAACTCGACTCCACGGATATCTCTCTTCTGCTCGTCCGTCCCTACGAAAGCAAACCCGACACCGCAGCAAACCGCGCAGCGAAGCTCCCGATCTCCATCGCAAACTTCATCATGAGTCGCCGCTTCCAGCGCCTTTCCAAGCTGGAGAACTCCCCGATCGCATCCGGCGAGGCCTCAAAATCCGTGCTCTTCAATGAACTCGAACTCGGCTCCATTTCCGCCGTCGCTGCGGACGACCGCTGGAAGGAAGCCCTCCCCATACTTGAGCAGGAATTCCGCCGCGCGCTCCAACACGGCTTCACCGAGGCCGAACTTACCGAAGCCAAAGCGAATATCCTGAACTCCTATCAGGAGGCGGTGAAACGCAAGGGCTCCCGCAAGTCCGAGTCGCTAGCAACCGCCATCGCCGGTTCGGTCAACGACGGCACAGTCTTCTCCACCCCAGAGACGAACCTTGAAATCGGCACGAAAGCCCTCGACGCCATCACCGTGGAAATGGTCAACGGCGGCTTCAACTCTTTCTGGGAAGCCCCTGGCTACCACCTCGTTCTCTCCACCAAGGAGACTCCGGAGGACGGTACAAAATCCCTCGCTGCACTCTATCAAGAATCCACCGGAACCGCCGTCGAGCAGCCTGTCGCTCGTGCCATCATCCCCTTCGCCTACACCGATTTCGGGAAAGCCGGCACGGTTGAAAAAACCACGGAGATTGAGGATCTCGGTGCCACCCAGCTCATCCTCGCAAACAACATCCGAATCAACCTCAAGAAAACCGATTTCGAGAAGAACCGCATCCGCATGACCGCCCGCATCGGCTCCGGTAAGCTCTCCCAACCGCAGGACAAGCCCATGCTCGATGCCTTCGCGCAATCCATCTACGACGGCGGCGGCCTCGGCAAGCACTCGAACGACGAACTCTCCGAGATCCTCGCCGGGCGCAACGTATCGGTCGGCATGGGAATAGCCGAAGACGCCTTCACCCTCTCCGGCTCGACCACCCCGGAAGACCAGCTACTCCAACTCCAGATCATGGTCGCCTCACTCACCGATCCCGGCTACCGCCCGGAGGCTCTCTGGCAGTTTCAGAAAGCGATCCCAGTCCTCTTCCAGAACCTCAAACACACCCCATCCGGCCCGGC
This sequence comes from uncultured Verrucomicrobiales bacterium, assembly GCA_905478925.1. Taxonomy (GTDB): domain Bacteria; phylum Verrucomicrobiota; class Verrucomicrobiia; order Verrucomicrobiales; family Akkermansiaceae; genus Luteolibacter. The sequence continues at coordinate 13,043 of CAJQKQ010000062.1, read as the reverse complement.
CAAGGAAATGGGTGCATGGCTCCACGGAGGCGATTCTCGCTACACCCTCCCCACCCAGGTTCAGCTCTCCGGCTACACCATTGATGAGGTAAAGGAATGGATCACTCCAGAACTTAAAAAGGGCTACTTGGAGTTGAGCATCGTTGGCGATTTCGATCAGCAAAAGCTCATCGCCGACCTACTCGCCACCATCGGCACCCTTCCGGAGCGCAACGCCAAACCCGCCACCAAAACCGCGAACCCGCGGGCCGTCGATTTCCCGGAAGCCCCGGCCGGAAAGACCTTCACCTATGAATCCAAAGTCCCGCAGGCCATCGCCACCGCGATCTGGAAGACCGATGGTATGCGCGGCAATATTCCCGAGTTCCGCCGCCTCAACGTCCTCTCCGATATTTTCGGCGACCGCCTCCGTGAGGAGATCCGCGAGAAGCTCGGCGCATCCTACTCGCCCAACGCCGGTGCCACCGGAGACGACGCCCTCAAGGGCTTTGGCTATCTCATCGCACAAGCCGTCGGGAAACCGGATGACATCACTCTCCTTCTTAACACCATGGAAACCATTGCTGCGGAACTTGCGAAAAAGGGAGCCACAGACGACGAGCTTTCCCGCGCCATCGCCCCCACCATCTCCCAGCTTGAGAAGACCAACCGCGACAACTCCTACTGGCTCTCCACCGTCCTATCCCAGTCCCAGGCCGATCCCAACCGCCTCGACCTTGCTCGCAGCCGCGACGAGGACTACAAATCCATCACGCTCGAAGAAGTCAACGCTCTCGCCAAAAAGTATTTCTCCAAGAAAAACCTAATCAAAGCCTCCATCCTCCCTGAGTAGCGGCGACCCCCGGTCGCCCTCTTCCTTAGAGTTTAGAATTTAAAATTTAGAGTTTTCTACCATCATGCTTCGTCTCCCCTTCCGCACCCGAGTCTGGCGAGGCGCCGCCGGTGAGTTCGCCGGTTCCGGCACCGGCGCCTCCATGGACTTCCAGGATCACCGTGCCTACTCTCCGGGCGACGACCCCCGCCACATCAACTGGCAGGCCTATGCCCGCACCGGCCAGTATTCCATGAAGCTCTTCCGCGAGGAGATCCGTCCTGTCGTCGATCTCATCCTCGATGCCTCCGCCTCGATGTTCTTCTCTCCGGAAAAGGAAAAACGCACCGGCGAATTGCTCGCCTTCCTCACCGATTCTTCTCTTGCCGCCGGCGCCAGTGTCCGCATCTACGCCATCGCCGGGGATGCCCAAATCGCCATCGATCCCCTCTCCCTCCGCGCCAACCGCTGGCAGGCCGATGTGAAATCCCTCGCAGCCAGCGACCCTTCCGCCCCTCCGAAAATCCAGCGCCTGCCTCTCCGTTCCAGCGCCCTGCGCGTGCTCGTCTCCGACCTCCTTTTCCCCACCGATCCCAACCCCGTCCTCCGCGCCCTCGGCCAGCGGCAGGGCACGCCCATCCTCTTCTGCCCCTACACTGCCGACGAGGCGGATCCCGCATGGTCCGGCAACTACGACTTCATCGACGCCGAGCGGAAAACCAGGCACACCCACCGCATCGAGGCCACCACCCTCCGCCGCTACAACGAGGCCTACACCACCCATTTCAATCTCTGGAAAGACGCCGCCATCCGCCACCAGGCACCCTTCGCCCGCATCCCCTGCGAGCCAGAACTCATCCCCGCCCTCTACTCCCACGCCCTCCCCGCCAAAGCCGTCGAACCGACGAAATGAAACCTACCCTGCGACATTGGCAGGTATTCGGGGTGACTGCCCTGACCCACTACACTGCGTTGTGTTTATACTCCTATCTCAAGACGAAAACGAATCACGAGACCCCGCTAACAACCGTAGTGTTTTTCGTAGGTTTGGTAGCCTGGATCCTTTCGGGCGGGTTATTCCTCTTGTTCCGAAAACGCACGCCGGTTATTGCGAGGCTTAGCCTCTTCGTCTTCATTTCGTCGCTTATGTTTGGACTCCTGTGGACGTCACCCACCGACTAATCCAGAAAGAAAAATCCAAACCGATGGGACGTCACGAAAAGTCACCCCATCTCTGTGAACGTCACCCCGAGCGCCTCCTCGAATCTCCCGATCTTCTTCCTCTCCCTCGGGTCGATGAGCGCAATCGATGCACCCTTCTTCCCCGCCCGCGCGGTGCGTCCACTACGGTGGGTGTAGTAGTCCATTTCATCGGGTAGCTGATAATGGATCACAAAGGACAGCCCTTCCACATCGATCCCCCGCGCCGCCACGTCGGTGGCGATGAGGATGCGCGTCCTGCCGCCCTTGAAGCCGCGCATCACCTTGTCTCGCTCGCGCTGCGAGAGGTCTCCCTGGATCACATCCACGGGGAATCCGAGCTTCTCAAGCTGTCGCCCGAGCGCCACCGCGCCCGCCTTGGTTCGAACAAAGATCAGACCCCTTTCCTCGCCGCGCCTGCCGAGGAATTCCGTGATGAACTCGTTTTTCTCGTCTTTCCCACAGACCGCGTAGCGGTGGTCAATATTCTGGTTCACCACATGCGCCTTGTCCACCGTCAGGATCTCCGGCTGTCCCGGCATAGCGCCCTTCACCAGCGATTGGATCGAGTCGGGAAAGGTCGCGGAAAAAAGCCAGGTACTGCGCCGCCCGCGCGTCAGGCCGAAGATCGAGACCAAGTCTTTTTTGAAACCCATGCTCAGCATCTCGTCCGCTTCGTCGAGCACGAGGTGTTTGACGTTCACCAGCGTCAGCGCCTTTTTCCTGAGCAGATCCAGCAGCCTGCCCGGCGTCGCCACCACGATGTGCGTCGGCCGTTTCAGCCTCACGATCTGCCCGTCCATCGGCTCGCCACCAGATAGCACCTCAACAAAAATCTTCTCTGAATACTTGGTGTAGCGGAAAAGCTGCTTGGCGATCTGCTTCGCCAGCTCCCGGGTCGGAGCGATCACCAAACCCTGGATATGTGACTTCTTCGGATCCACTTTCGTTAGCAGTGGCAGCCCGAAGGCCGCCGTCTTGCCCGTCCCCGTCTGCGCTTGCGCACAGAAATCTCCGCCGTTCTTCATCAGGAAAGGGATAGACCTCGCCTGCACTTCCGTCGGCGTCACGATGCCCAGCTCTACGAGCCCCTTCACCAAATCCGCCGGTATCCCCAATTCCCTGAAATCGCTCAAAATCGTATGTGTTTCTGTTAAGCCGCCACACTGCAACGCCCATGCGGAAATGACGAGAGTTATCGCTGCTCCAGACCATTACCCTGCACCCGGCGTGCTTGCATGGCCGCGCAGCGGAGATCATCCTCGGCACAGATCCCATGAAAATCCCCGCCAACTCGCCAACCACCGATCCCGCGCCCATCCTCCAGCTGCGCGACCGCCAATACGCGGCGGAGCTGATCTCGGCAGCGCTGCTACACGCGGATTTTTTCACCTGGCTCTCGGAAAACGACGGAGCCTCCCCATCTACAGCGGCGGAGCATTTCGGCTACCAGTCCCGCCCCCTCGACGTATTGCTGACCCTGTGCCGCGCCTACGGCTTCATTATTGGCACCGATGCCCTGCAGCTTTCCCCGCTGGGGCGCGAGCACCTGGTGAAAGGATCGCCATGGTTCCTCGGCCCTTACTACTCCCCAGTGCGGGACACGCCCATCGTCCGCGCCTTTCTGCACGTGCTGAAAACCGGAAAACCAGCGAACTGGCAGGCGAAGGACAGCGGCGGAGACTGGCACGAATCCATGCGCGACCCGGAGTTCGCCAAGGAGTTTACAGAGCTGATGAATTGCCGCGGTCTTGTCTTCGGACAGGCGCTCGCGACACACATCGGCCCGCTGCTCGGGGAACGGAAACAGCTGCTCGACGTCGGCGGTGGCAGCGGAATCTATTCTGCGACAATGTGCCGCGCACACCCTCAGCTTTCCGCGACCGTGCTGGAGCAGGAACCGGTGGACGGGATCGTGCGCGCCGAAATCGCCCGCCACGGAATGGAAGGACGGATCGGAGTGGAGGCAGGAGACATGTTCCTCGATCCATGGCCTGAGGCGGATATCGTGCTTCTCTCCAACGTCCTCCACGATTGGGATTCTCCAGAACTCCGCGAGATCCTTGCGAAGGCCGCCGAAACCCTTTCGCCCGGCGGATTGCTGATCATCCACGATGCTTTCATCGACGACGACAAGTGCGGACCGGTCGAAACCGCGGAATACTCGGCGCTGCTGATGAACATCACTCAAGGGAAATGCTATTCACCGGCCGAATATGCGGCGATATTGGAAGAAACAAATTTCAAGCCCGGCGGATACCAAGAGACGATCTCGAAACGTGGTTTCATGACTGCGGTAAGGCTTTAGGAAAAAATCCATATCATGCCATCACGCGGACGCCACCAATCCACCTCCAAGGAGTGCAAAGAGACGATTCGGAAAATCGAGTCCCTTGACGGCGTGGTCGCTGTGATCATCGGCATGTCTTACGGCGGAAAATCCCTCGGCAAGGGAAAGAACACCGGCAGCATACGCATCCAGCGAAAACTTTCTGGGGGACTAAAAGCCGTTACCCAGACAGAAAAAGGCCTGCAGGAGCTATTCATCCGGACGGAATCCGGCACCGAAGATGCGATCTCGGAAGCCGTGAAAGGCTGGCCATAGCCACGAAAGCCTTTGACTCCTTGGGTTTTCGATAGAAATCGATTTTCGTATTTTTAATGAATCCTAATTATACGCGATTACGTAATACAAGGATTACTGAAACGTGGCATTATGAAGTCGTCAGGTGATCTCTCCCCCTCACCTGACTCCCCCCATTCTCGCTAGAGTCTCGTTTCCAATAAAACGACCAAGGACTCATCGCCGCGAAGGGGTCGCCACCGCGAAACACGCTCACCTCGCGCCCGGCTTGCCTCTGTGCTTGGATACCGTCGAGTTCGCGGCGCGTTTCACCCGCAACGCGGAAGAGCCGATTTTCATCCCGTTGAGCCCCGCGATCGCCTTGATTGCCTCGTCGAGGTGCGGCATCTCCGCGAAGCCGAAGCCCTTGGATTTACCGGTCGCTGCGTCCTTCACCACCGAGCAAGAATTCACCTTTCCGAACTTGCGAAAATGGTCGGCGATGTCGGTCTCGTTCAGCGAGCGATCAATATTGAGGATTAGAATTTGCATGTTCTCATGAGGCATCTTGATGGTGCTGAAGCCGGATGACGAGCTTTTCCCCAATTTCCGTGAAGCAAATCTGGCCAATTCACCGGCTATCGCCAAACCTCGGGCATGGACATCTTCGATCGCGCCCGCGAAATCACCCTAGTCGGCTCAATAGGCTCTATCCTTTCGTGGGATCAGGAAACATATCTCCCCTCGGGATCCGCAGACTACCGCTCGGAGCAACTTTCCTATCTCGCCGCCCACGCCCACAAACTAGCCACCTCGGAGGATTTCCTGAAATCCCTCGCTGCGGCCGAGGCCTCCGACGACGGCTCAGACCTCACCCGAACCGCAAACCTCCGCGAGCTCCGTCGCGAAACTGACCGCTCGGTGAAAATCCCCACGGAATTCGTCGCTCGCCAATCCACCGCCGAGTCCGCCGCCCACCACGCATGGATCGCCGCGCGGAAAGCATCCGATTTCTCACTCTTCGCCCCGCACCTCCAGAGCCTCGTCGATTTTGCATTGGAGAAGGCGGATCTCTGGGGCTTTGCGAGCGAACCCTACGACGCCCTCCTTGAGGGTTTCGAACGCGGCACTTCCACCGCCGCGATCGCTGCGCTTTTCGACGACCTTGTGGAAAAGCTCACCCCTCTCTCCGCGCAAGCAGTCGCGAAAACCAAGGCCAGCGCCCCGACCCTCCCCGACGGCCCGTATCCAATCCGCTCCCAGCAAGATTTCAACGCACTCATCGCAGCAGAGATCGGCTTCGATTTCCATACCGGTCGCATCGACACCACCACTCACCCATTCTGCACCACCCTCGGGCCGCACGATATCCGCCTGACCACACGCTACGAGGATTCGGACTTCACCTCCTCGCTCTTCGGCGTGATGCACGAGGCCGGCCACGGCATGTATGAACAGGGTGTCCCAACAAGCGACTTCGGCCTGCCCTCCGGATCTGCCGTATCGCTCGGCATCCACGAATCACAATCCCGACTATGGGAAAACCAGGTCGGCCGCTCGCCGGAATTCTGGGAGAAATTTTACCCGATCGCGCAGCAGTACTTCCCGCAGCTGAAGCGCTTTGCGCTCACCGATTTCCTGAAATACATTCACCGCGCCGAGTTCTCACCCGTCCGCGTGGAGGCAGACGAGGCCACCTACGACCTCCACATCATCCTCCGTTTCCGCATCGAGCGTATGCTGCTCAATCGCGAGATCACCGTCGCCCAAGTGCCAGATACTTGGAACGGACTGTTCGAGCAATCCTTCGGCTTCGCCCCGACCGACGACGCCAATGGATGCCTCCAGGACATCCATTGGTCCATGGGCGGCATCGGTTACTTCCCCACCTACACACTCGGCAACATCAACGCCGCCCAGCTTTTCACCGCCGCCACCTCCGTCCCGGAAATCGCCAAGGCGACCGCCGCAGCCGACTACAAACCACTCCTCACCTGGCTCCGCGAAAACATCCACAGCCACGGCGGCAGCTTCGATCCACCCGTGCTCATGCAGCAAGCAACGGGAAAGCCACCTTCGACGGAGGACTACCTCGGGCATCTTGCGGCGCGGTATCTGTAAGTCCTCCAACCAACCGATAGCCAACCTCTTCCACTGATCACTCGGCACTTTCCACTCAATTCAAATGTTCATCGTAATAGAAGGCATCGACGGCACCGGCAAATCCACCCAAGCACGGAAACTCGCCGAGCATTTCACAGCAGACGGTCGCGAGGTCGTCCTTTCCCGCGAACCCACCGACGGGCCATGGGGAGCCCTGCTCCGCAACTCCGCCGAGACCGGACGGCTCTCGCCCGAGGAGGAACTTGAAACTTTCCTTAAAGACAGGCGGCAGCACGTCGAGCAACTCATCGCCCCCGCACTCGAGGCGGGCAAGCTGGTCATTCTCGACCGCTACTATTTCTCCACCATGGCCTACCAAGGCGCACGCGGTTTCGATCCGCAGAAAATCCGTGAGGACAACGAGCTCTTCGCTCCGGTTCCCGACATCTTACTCATACTCGATCTCGATGTGGATACCGCCCTCACCCGCATCGGTTCCCGAGGTGACACGGCAAATGAATTCGAGCAGCGCGCCAACCTCGAGCGCTGCCGCGAGATCTTTCTTTCCGTGAAGGACGAGCCCTTCGCACGGGTCATCGATGCGACCGCCAGCGCGGAAGATGTCGCCAAGGCAATCATCGCCGCCCTTGCCTGAACCCGCGACTCCGCAATCTTCCTTGTTGGAAATTCCGGCGCAGCGTTTCATCCTTCCCACATGTCTCGACGCCTCATATCCATCACCATCTGCGCGGCCGCCGCGCTGCTGGTTTGGATCGTCCTCCCCGGCACGGCCATCGACCGCGGCTTTTTCTCACTGAGCGCACGCACTTTCGTAAAATCCAATTACTTCGTCTCCGGGAAAGGCACACAAGGGAGCCTCTTCACACTCCACACCCTGCGGAGCAGCCCTCCCGACATCACTGCGAATCTCCCCCTCGATATCGTCATCAGCGACGACCTACAAAACGTTTTCCAGTCATCGCCACCCTCGCCGGTCGATTTCGCGGTGATCCTTAAAAACCTCCGCCGCATGGGCAGGGATTCTGTCGCGATCGGGATGCCGCTCGCATGGACAGAACCAGATGTAATCTCCCTCGCCGCACTCGACCAGCAGCTCGACTCGTTCCCGGCTGTGGTCACCTCCGCGCCGCTTTCACGAAATCCACTTCCCTCGCCGATCCCGCCTGCCTTCCGGCGCGCATCCGTCCCACTTTTCTCCATTGAGGGTGACACCGCCCTGCTGCCCATCGTCAACCGCATCCCCATCCCGGATGTGGTATTGGGAAACAAGACATCACTCGCGGGATTCACCACCCTGGAGTCCGAGGAAACGACATCACAACCCCACCTTTTAGCCCGTTGGGATGATCGCGCCGTCCTCTCCTTCCACCTCCTCACCACCCTGAACCATCTCGATATCCAGCCGCACTCCATCACTGTCCGTCTCGGCGAGTGGATCTCCCTCAGCACGGATGGACCTTTCATCCCCATTGACGAATACGGACGCCTCAACTTCCAACCGCCACCTCCGGCACAGACAGGAATACTCGCCGAAACTCTCATCGACGCCCCTGATGATTTCCTCACAGGAAATCCGTTCGCACCCGTCCTGATCCGCAACGACCTCTCCGCATCCGATTCCTCCGCCGCAGAATACTCTAATTCTCTCGTCGCCACCGTCGCATTGCTCTCCCATCCCGAAGGCACCTCGGTATCACGCCGATTCCCCCGCCCCCCGTGGTATGCGGAGCTGTTGCTCATCTCATCACTGCTCAGCCTGCTCTACGGTTTCGGGAACTATCCTTTCCTCGCGGGGAAACGCCCGTTGGTCATCCTCGCTGGCTGCCTTTTTGTCCTGCACTTCATACTCGTCCCCACCACTTCCACCTGGATCCCGACCTTCCCGTTGATCGCCTGTGCGCTCGCAGCCATACCTTTCGCAACGGTCACCGATCCGTCCAAAACCAAGCGCCCCGCGGCGAAGAAGGCAGCTACCAAAAAAGCGGTGAAAAATTCGGCTCGCAAGACCTCGTCGAAAAAGTCTCCACGAAAACGAAAGCGCCGCTAAACTCCCTCCACAGATCCCAATCCTTCCGCCCATCACATTCCACTATTTCCCATGAACCCCGCCGAGAAAGCCGACGCCCTCATCGAAGCCCTGCCCTACCTCCAGGCCTTTCGCTCCAAGACCATACTCATCAAGATGGGCGGCTCCGCGATGGAGAATCCTGAACTTGTCGCCAACGTCATGCGCGACATCGTTTTCCTCGAGGTCGCAGGCATCAACCCCATCGTCGTCCACGGCGGTGGCAAGGCGATCTCCGCAGCGATGGAGAAGTCAGGGATCGAGGCGAAATTCATCAACGGCTTCCGCTACACCTCGGACGAAGCGATCGGCATCGTCTCCAAAGTCCTCAGCGACGAGATCAACCCCGGCCTTGTCCGCATGATCCGCGACCTCGGCGGCAAGGCCATCGGCATCCCGGGCACTGATATTTTTCTCGGCGAGAAAATGAAATCCTCTGATCGCGAAGGCAAGCCTCTCGATCTCGGACGGGTCGGCGAAGTCGTCGGCTGCCAACTCGATAACATGGACACGGCCCACAAGGCCGCGATCGTCCCCGTTATCTCCCCGCTCGCCGCCGAACTCGCCACTGGCAAGCCGCTCAATATCAATGCCGACCTCGCCGCCGCCGCTCTCGCCAAGGAACTCCGCGTCTCCAAGCTCGTCTATCTCTCCGATGTCCCGGGCCTGCTTTCGGATCCCAAAGATCCCTCCACCCTCATCAAATCCATCAACCGCGCCCAAGCCGATGCCCTCATCGCCGACGGCACGATTTCCGGCGGCATGATACCAAAAGTCCGCTCCGCCGTTGACGCCCTCAACGCCGGTGTCCGCAAGGTCCACTTCGTCGATGGACGCCTCCCACACGCCCTCCTCCTGGAAATTTTCACCGACGGTGGCATCGGCACCGAGGTAATCCGTTAGGGATAGGGAGCGCGGCTTTGCAAGCCGCTTTCTCACGCTCCGCTCACCATTCCGCGCCCGAACCTCCTAAACTACGTTCCGCCCCACCCACCAGACGATCATCACCACCATAATCACCGTCGCGCCCCAACGCCCGGGATTGAGGCTGAATGGCAACCGCTTTCCCCTGACCCAACCGATCACCTCGATGCCGAGACCGATCATTGCCAGTGGCAAGAGCACCATACCCACCGGATTAAAACGGAAGGCATCGCCGACACGTCCGTGTAGCAACGCATACGTGCCACGTGTCATTCCGCAGCCCGGACAGTCCAGACCGGTGACTTTGCGGAATATGCACCCCGGCATCCAGCCCGCACCGCCGGTCTCCCGCAGCATGTATGCGGCGAAGGCCAAGCCGAGCACAGCAAGCGAAACCCAGATTGCGCGGTCTTTGTGCATTCCTTGAACTCAGTGAATTGAACTACCGGCAATTGCGATGATCGCAAACACCGCGTAAATCGCAAGAGCGGCAAGCCAGCAACCGACCGCAACCGTCACCCATGTCTTCGCTGATTTCGATGCTGCATTCGCACCTGCAATATCACCGTGTGCCGCAAGGCTGTCCACCTTCGCCGCGTATACGATGGCTACCACACCGAATGGCATGCAACAGAGAATCGTTACCACGATGGACTGCCAGAGATAGTTCGGGATCTGCTGGGTATAGCCAGCTGGATATGCAGCAGACTGAGGCATCGGAACAGAACCCATCGCTCCGGATGCGGGAACCTGCGGAACGACCCCCAGCGCCTGGAACTCGGCAAGCTGACCGAAGGGCAACCAATCCGGCATCCCCTCTTTCCATACGAGATCCGTGGCCAGCACCTCGCCGCTGCCCCCCTTCGCTTTCAGCTCCTGTTCCGTGACTGGCCCGAGCTGGGTTCCGTTTTTCGAGTAATACCAAGACATGGAGGTATCATCGACGATCCGATGGCGGCGTCAAGAATCCCATACCGCGCCATCACGAGATGACGACAAGGAGTATCATCCCCATGAATCCGAGAAAAATCAGGCCGGAAAGCACGTAGGAAATGATCATCCATGTCTTTGCCGACGTCGAGGCCGACTGTGCCTCGATGAAATTCCCTTGCGCCCTCAGGCCCTCGACTTTCGTCGCATACACCAAGGCTACGATGGCGAACGGCATCCCGATCGGCAAACAGATCACCAGCATCATTCCTATGCTGATCACCAGGGCGACAATCGACTGCCACATGTAGTTCGAAATTTGCGGGGCGACGTAGTCTCCGTGGTAAGCAGGCGGTTGCGGAAGCGGCACGTTGCCGGGCGGCGCTGCAACCTGGGGAAGAGTCGCAGGCATGTGCGGAGGTAATTCCAGAGGAGGCGTCATCACTGGCACGGCAGGATTCGCCTCCTGCAGTGCGGGCACCTGGGAAAGCGGAAGCCAGTCCGCCATGCCCTCGTGCCATACAAGCGTCGCCTCCCCGATCTCCCCCCTGCGTATCTTCTGGCGCAACTCATCCTCGGGCACCGGTCCCTGCTGCAGACCCATCTTCGTGTAATGCCAGAGCTTCATGTGCGCAAAATTATCCGTCGAACGCCCACCGGAGTCAATGCCACCGCACCCGGAGCATCGCAACAACATCTGTATCAACATGCAGGCTCATAGTTTCCACCATCAACAACGCACCATCTCACAAAAGTCTTAGGCGCACTGCCCAGTCTTCCACTGATCACTCGGCACTAGCAAACTCCCTCCACCACCCCGCCCCCAAGCAATCTCCCGCCATCATAAAACGCCATAATCTGTCCCGCGACAACCGCCCGCAACGGCTTCCCAAAAAGCAGCTTCACCTTACCCCCGTCCTGCGCCTCCAGCTTCGCAATTTCCGCCTTCGCCCGGTATCGCGGCTGCGCCTCCACCTGTTTCAGTGAAGCGATCTCCTCATTGATCGAACTGATGCTGCCCACGGTGCATTGCCTGGTGTAAAGCCCTTCCGTATCCTCGCGATCCCAGCCGATCACCAACCGGTTTTTCGCCGCCAATTTCCCCACAACAACATAGGCCATCCCTTCCCTTGGCGAGGCCACACCATGTCCTTTCCTCTGACCTATCGTGTAAAAATGCAACCCGCGGTGCTCACCCATCACCTTGCCGTTCAGGTCCACGATCTCCCCCGGCTTATCCGGAAGGTAGTGCGCTAGGAAATCGCCCATCTTCACTTGCCCGAGGAAACAAATCCCCTGCGAATCCTTCTTCTCAGCCACCGGTAAATTGAACCGCCTTGCAACTTCTCGAACCTCAGGCTTGAGCATTTCCCCAGTAGGGAAACGCGCGTGCTCCACCTGCCGTGAAGTCATCAACGAAAGAAAATAGCTCTGATCCTTGTTCGGATCCGCCCCGCGTAGAACCGCCGCCCGCCCATCCGTCATCACCCGCCGCCGCGCGTAATGCCCCGTCCCCACCGCCTCGAATCCCTGCGACAGTGCGTAGTCGAGAAACACCCCGAACTTCATCTCCCGGTTGCACCAGACATCCGGGTTGGGCGTCAGCCCCTCCTCGTAACCGTTCACCAGATACTCCACGATCTTCTCTTTGTACTGGTCGATCAGATCAATCACCCGGAACTCGATCCCCAACGCCTTCGCCACCGAATGTGCATCTTCAATATCCTGCTGCCACGGACAATCCCCCGGAATGCCCTCCTCGTTCATCCAGTTCTTCATGTAGCCGCCCGTCACCTCATGCCCCTGCTCCACCAACAGCGCCGCCGCCACCGCGCTATCCACTCCTCCGGACAAACCGACCATCACCTTCGACATGCCGGAAACCCTAAATTCTAAATCCTAAATTCTAAACTCTAAATTACTCTTCCTAATCACCCGGCACTAGCACTTCACCCCAGCGCTCCCCCAACCCAAGCTCTTCCCTTCAAACTGAACACTCGCAAACGAGCAAACTAGGTAGTCCAAACACTCTTCAGGTAAGCCTCCTCCGAGAAATCCTCAGGCATCGCCACGCCCTCCATCGCAGGCCTAGCGATCATCCCCATGAAATCACTTTCCGAAATCCCCCGGAAATTCGTGCAGCACAGCATCCATCCGCCCTTCGCGAGCACCTTCGCGGCCAGCGCCGCCAACTCGCCGAAATCCTTCTCCACCCGGAACACCTTGCCCTTCGCATCCCGCGAAAAGGTCGGCGGATCGATCACGATCCCATCGAACTTCCGCCCCTGCTTTGCAAATCGTTTCAGCCAGTGGAACGCATCCCCCTTGCAAAAATGATGCTCCGAATCAGCCATCCCGTTGTGGCGAAAATTCCGCTTCGCCCACTCCAGATACGGCGCCGAGAGATCCAGCGTCGTGGTCTCCGC
>CAJQKQ010000061.1 GCA_905478925.1 uncultured Verrucomicrobiales bacterium | reverse complement strand
CGTTGCCGTCCCATTGGCGATATCGAGTCTGCGGCAGAAGGTGACTGACCTAGAGCCCTGAAAACCTTAATCTGACGGATGGGGATTTTTAAGGTTTTGAGAAAAAGGCTTCCGATGGTCGCGGAGGTTGAGAAAGCTCGACGTTTTTTCCCAATAGCAAGGCGCAAGGAGGGAGTGAAAGCCGCCATACCATGCCCTCCGGAGGAGGAGGGCACGCGCCGCTTAGCCGGAGAGGAGCGCAGGCAATCTCGATGCACTCCCTCCTTGCGCCTTGCTCTTGGAAAAATCGCCTTCGCCCATCCGTCAGATTAAGCTTTTCATTGCACTAGATACCTCGAATCTCCGCAGCCACTGAAGAACGGAGACTTACCGGGGGGTAAACCCTCTACTCGACCTTCCCAACGAATTGCTCAAATGCTTTCAACGTCTCTTTGCTGACGTGGTGCTCCATGCCCTCCGCATCCACTTCTGCGACTTCAGCGCTTACCCCGAGTTTTTTCAAAAGTGCTACGGTGATGGAATGGCGGTGGCGGGCTTCCTTCGCGATGTTTTTACCCTCATCGGTAAGGAAAATCGAACGGTAGGGCTCGCTTGTCACAAAGCCATCACGCTGGAGGCGGCGAACTGTCTGGATGACCGTGGCGTGGGAAATGCCGAGACGGCTCGCAAGATCCACTACCCTGGCCTCTCCCGTTTGCTCAATCAGGTCGGAAATCGCTTCCAGATAATCCTGGGTAGTTTCTATCGCATGCTGCTGGCGGGTCACTTTCATGGCCTTGGCCTGCGTTTCGGAACTACGGGGAGAGGAAACTGGCTGCCCCTTTGGTTTCGTTTTCTTCGTCATGCGGGGGCAATATGCGACGGAAGAGAACGACCCGGCAAGCTCAGGCTTCTGCCTCGCGAAGAAATGTAGTCATCACTACATATTCGCTTTACAACAACAATTTATTGCCGAAGCGTCACCGCCTAGGCCGAGGTGCCAACGCCTCACCAACCGCACACGATGAAACAAAACAGAAAACAACGACACACTCAGCGGAAGAAATCCTCCGCCCTGCTCCCCGCTCTAAAGGTTGGCGCCGGAATAATATGCCTGGCCGTGATCCCGACCTCTGCGCTTGCGGAGGCCGAGCTCAATCCCCCCCTAGGCCACAGCCATCCGGGATCCGATGTGCAGGCAGCGAGCTGGATTGAGCAGCCCGGCTTGACCGGGAACTGGGGCGGAACTCGTGGATCCTTAGCCGAAAAAGGCATCCTCCCCTTTGCCACCTACCTTGGCGAGGTCTTCAACAATCACAGCGGCGGCATCGACAACGGCACCGCATGGGCCGGCTTGCTCGATTTCGGCGTAGAACTGGATTTGGAAAAACTCGCCGGATGGCAGGGCGCGACGTTTTTCGTCAACGCTTTCTACTTCCACGGCGACGATATTTCCGGGGATCAGGTCGGCGACTTCAACGCGGTCTCGAACCTCTACACCGACACCAGTTTCAATTTCTACAACATCTTCCTCCAACAAGATTTCGGCGATGGCGATTCGTTTTTCAAAATCGGCCAGATCGCTCTCGACGATGATTTCATGGTCTCGGAAAGCTCGCTGCTTTTCCTAAACGCTGGCTTCGGCCCCCTGCCAGTGCAGTCAGGAAACACAGCGGCGCCGATCTATGCGCTGGCAGCTCCCGGTGCCTTGGTTCACTACGCGCCGAGCGAGCAATGGTTCGTCCAGATCGGGATCTACACCGGGGATGCCGGGCCGGCCGTTTCCAATAACCAGGGCTTTGACTGGAACACCGGAGGCGCGAGCGGATGGATGTTCATCGCTGAAACCGGTTTCAAATACGGGGAGCAGAATGGCAGCGTCGCCAAGCTTGGCGGATACTACCACAGCGGTGAATACACCCGCTTTTCCAACGGCGCAACCGAGGACGGAATCTACACCATCTACGGCGTGATCGATCACCAGATCGTCCGCACGGAAGGATGCCCTGGAATCAATGTGTTCTTGCGCGGAGGCGTCACTCCCGAGGATGACATCGCCACAGTCACCGGATATGCCGATGCCGGGGTGGTCGTGAGCAATGTCCTCAGGGAAGACGACGCACTAGGCTTCGCAGTCTCTTGGACAGACCTTTCTGACGGAGGTGCGGCTGGTGGCAGATCTTCTGAAATCGTGACCGAGCTGACCTACCAGATTCCCGTAAGCGATTGGTTCACAATCCAGCCGGACATCCAATACATCATCAATCCTCAAGGTGGCGGCGGCGACGCCTTCCTCACCGGACTACGTGCAGAGATCTCCTTCTGATTTTTTCACGACGCAAATGTAGCCACTACAACAGAATCACTTTCTAAAAACACTTCAGAGTCATACCTTCCTCACAGTTATTCTAGTGAAGAAGCGAAGGACAAAACATTCTCATCAGACACAATTATATGAAACCAAACACACGAAACAACCGAATCTCCTACGGAAAATCCACCCTCGCCCTACTCGCCGCGACCGGCGCATTGTTCACCGCTTCCTGTAAGAAGGATGACGACCACAGCGGGCACACCCAATTGGAATATCCATACAAGGCCGGTGCCACCGTCGCCATGATCACCGATGTGGTGCGGAACGTCGCCGGAGACAAAGCGGATGTGAGCGGGATCATCGGCGAAGGAGTCGATCCCCACCTTTACAAGCCGACTTCCTCCGACGTGAAGCTGCTCCAGGCCTCCGACATCATTTTCTACAGCGGGCTGAACCTTGAAGGAAAAATGGGCGATATCCTCGTCCGTATGGCTACCTCCGGCAAGCCGGTGACCGCCGTTACCGAAACACTGCTAGACGATGGCAAATACGTCATGTCCGACGAGGCCGAGCACTATGATCCGCATGTCTGGATGGACGTCAGCGGCTGGATGAAAGCGACCGAGGTGATTGGAGCGGCTCTTGAGAAATTCGATCCTGAAAATTCCGAAGAGTATGCGAAGAACACCAAGCAATACTCGGCCAAGCTGAGCGAGCTCCATGAGTATGGGAAAAAAGCGTTTGCCACCATCCCGGAGAACAGCCGAGTTCTTGTCACCGCGCACGATGCCTTCAACTACATGGGCCGTGCCTACAACATGGAAGTCCGCGGCATCCAAGGCATCAGCACCGAGTCGGAAGCTGGTCTCAAGGACATCAACGACCTGGTGGATTTCCTCGTCGAGCGCAACATCCCGGCGGTTTTCGTCGAGACATCGGTCTCCCAGAAAAACGTCCGTGCTCTCATCGAAGGAGCGAAAGCAAAAGGCCACGACGTAAAAATCGGCGGTGAACTTTTCTCCGATGCGATGGGCGAGACCGGCAGCTACGAAGGCACTTATCTCGGCATGCTTGATCACAACATCACCACCATCGTCCGCGCTCTTGGCGGCGAGGCTCCTGCAAAAGGCCTCAATGGGAAACTCTCCGAGTAACCATTGCATTCCGGAAATGCCGTCCCGGCCCGCAACGTGGCCGGGGGCGGTTTTCCTTTTCTCTTTCGCGCTCTCTTTTTCTAACACTTTCCACCAATATTCAAGTGCCACTCATCTCCGCTCACGCGAAACCCGTCGCCTCGGCACATCTTCCCGAGCACCCGAAGGATTCCCCGCTTTCCATCCACGATCTCACCGTCGCCTACCACCGCAAGCCTGTCATCTGGGACATCGATCTCAATATCCCCGAGGGAAGCCTCGTCGGCATCGTCGGCCCGAATGGAGCTGGCAAAAGCACACTGCTCAAAGCCTGCCTAGAACTGATCCCCAAAACCTCCGGACTGATCAACGTTTACGGGCAACCCTATCAGAAGCAGCGTCACCTCGTCGGCTACGTTCCACAGCGAGAGAGTGTGGATTGGGACTTTCCGATCAGCGCGTTGGATGTCGTCGCGATGGGCACTTACCGCCGCCTTGGCTGGTTTAAAAAAGTTGGGAAAAAGGAACGCGCCAAAGCCCGCAAGGCGATGGAGCAAGTCGGAATCGGTGAGTACGCCGACAGGCAGATCAGCCAGCTTTCCGGTGGCCAGCAACAGCGGGTATTCCTCGCCCGCGCTCTTGTTCAGGACGCACAGCTTTACTTCATGGACGAGCCCTTCGCCGCGGTCGATGCCGCCACCGAGCAGGCAATCGTCGAGCTACTCAAGGACCTCCGCTCTCAGGGAAAAACTTGCATCGTCGTTCACCACGATCTCGCCACCGTTTCCAAATACTTCGATTGGCTAATCCTGCTCAACATGCGGGTGGTCGCCGCCGGGCCTACCAAGGAGGTTTTCACCCGAGAGAACCTTCACAAAACCTACGGCGGCAAGCTCGATCTACTCGACAGCGCCTCGCTCGCACTCGCCCAAAGCTAAACTCCCTACCCCGATGCTGGAAACCATCACCGACGTCCTTTTCCTCAAGGATCACAACACCCGCGTCGTCGTCATTAGCGTGATGCTTCTCGGCGTATCATCAGGCATCATCGGCGCCTTCCTGCTCCTGCGGAAACGCTCGCTCATGGGCGATGTGCTTTCCCACGCCACCTTGCCCGGCATCGGTATTGCTTTCATACTGATGACCCTGATGGGCTTTTCGGGAAAATGGCTTCCAGGGCTGCTTCTTGGAGCTGCCATTTCAGGAATCGTGGGCTTGCTAACTATGCTCGCAATCCGCTCCACCACCCGGTTGCGTGATGACGCCGCCATGGGATTCGTCCTTAGCGTATTCTTCGGTCTCGGGGTCGCGGTGCTTGGCATGGTTCAGAAAATGCCCGGCGCGAATGCAGCCGGGCTGGAATCTTTCATCTACGGAAAAACCGCCTCCATGGTATTCCAAGACGCGCTGCTGATCGGTGGCGTGGCGCTTGTCACGAGCATCGTGGCCATCCTTTTAAAAAAGGAATTCACCCTGATCTGCTTCGATGACGGCTACGCAAGCTCCCAAGGCTGGCCAGTTGTTCTGTTAGACGTGGTGATGCTCGCACTGGTCACCGCAGTCACGGTCATAGGCCTTCAAGCTGTCGGCCTGATCCTTATCATCGCATTCCTCATCATTCCGGCCACCGCCGCCCGTTTCTGGACACACCGGCTCGACTACATGCTACTACTCTCGGCTTTGATCGGCGCCCTTAGCGGCTGGCTCGGTGCGGCCTTTAGCGGGATTTTCAGCAACATGCCGGCAGGCGCGATCATCGTGGTTGTCGCCGCCTCGATCTTCCTGATCAGCATGTTCTTCGGAACGGCCAGAGGAGTAGTCCCGCGCCTTCGGGATCAGGCAAGGCTCAAGCGCCGCGTCGGTCGCCAGCACCTGCTGCGTGCCGCATTCGAGATTCTGGAAAAGCAACCAGGCCCCATTACCAATGTTCCGGTGAGCCGCGCCTCACTGTTCGCGCACCGGACTTGGTCGCCACGCGAGTTCGGCCGATTCATGGCCAGGGCATTCGCCGAGGATCACCTCGAACCATCCGCGCCGGATACCGTCCTGCTTTCAGAATCCGGCTTCGGCGAAGCCGCCCGCATCACCCGCAACCACCGCTTGTGGGAACTCTACCTGATCCGACACGCGGATGTCGCCGCCAGCCACGTCGATCGCGATGCGGACATGGTCGAGCACATCCTCGGAGCCGAGATCGTCCGCAAACTCGAACAAGAACTGGGACCCGAAATCGGCATCCCACAAAGCCCTCACAGGATCTAAACTTTAAATTCCAACTCAAATCACCATGTCCTGGACAATATTCGATACCTGGATCGCCGTCACCGGGATGCTCTGTGCTATTTCCTGCGCGATCCCAGGATCTTTTCTCGTGCTTCGCAAAATGAGCATGATGGGTGACGCCATCAGTCACGCGGTACTGCCCGGCCTCGCAATCGCATTTTTCGCCACCGGCGCGCGCGATAGCTTCCCGATGTTTATCGGAGCCGCCGTAGTCGGCATCCTCACCGCCCTGTTCACCCAGTGGATTAGTAGATTCGGACAAGTTGACAGGGGCGCGGCGATGGGAATTGTATTCACCACACTCTTCGCCATCGGCCTCATCCTGATTGTGCGCGCCGCCGATCACGTTGATCTCGATCCCGGTTGTGTCCTCTACGGTGCCATCGAGCTGACACCGTTAGACATGGTGAGCTTCGGCCCCTTCGAGCTACCTCGTGCCGCCGCCGTGAACGGGGCGACACTGCTCGTGAATCTAGCCATCGTGATTCTGCTTTTTAAAGAGCTGCGCCTGAGTTCGTTCGATCCCGCGCTCGCGGATACCTTGGGATTCTCCTCGGGGTTCATCCACTACCTGCTCATGACCATGGTCGCCGTCACCACCGTCGCCGCCTTCGAGTCCGTGGGAAGCATCATCGTCATCGCCATGCTCATCGTCCCCGCTGCCACCGCGCTGCTCATCACCCGCAGACTGATCCCTATGCTTTTCATCGCGGCAGCTGTAGGTGCCGCCTCGTCATGGATAGGCCATTTCATGGCCATCCGCATCCCGCCACTGTTCGGCGTCAGTGACACCACCAGCTCAGGCATGATGGCATTCGCGGCTGGTTTGCTGTTCACGCTGGCATGGATCTTCGCCCCGCATGAAGGACTTGTAGCTCAGTTCCTGAGAGCTAGAGGCAAGGAGAACCGTATTCCTGAAAGCACGACGCAAAGTCCCCTACGGTAATAGCCGTTACTGCGATATTTTCCAACGAATCAAGCTGCTAGGAATTTGCTTTTTGCAGGGTGTCCTTGAGGACGTTGTTGAGGAGATAGCAGAGGGGAGAAAGGGGGGTACCTGCGGGTTGTAGGGTCTGTGCCCCCTTCCCTGTGCCGTAGTGCCCGAGCTTTATACTCCTCGCCCGGTTGATCCCGGTGACGACCAACGACGCGGTCTCGACGAACTTGAATTTGAGCTGGCTGCCACCGGAGTTGGGGCGGCCTGCGCTGAAGGGCGCGTCGATCCGCTTGAGGACAACACCCTCCTTACCGTCGCTGCGGATCCATCAGGCTTTCGTGGTAGGGTTAGTCGAGATTCTAGAACCTGTATACGTCGATAAATCGAGAACTTGTTTGCGTGTCATGGCGTTGATTTAGGAAGATCTCCTTTCACCAGAACGGCCATCCTACCAATCATAAATCAGGCAATACGGGCAGCAAATGGATTCCACGGGTCTCCTCCAAGTCAGTTCCCAGGTATCTTTACGTCCCGTTTCGCCCCCCCCAGTACTCGAGAAGCGACCACTTCATAGGCACGAAAAAGGGAGCCTCGAAAGACTCCCTAACTCACTGTAAACCAAACCATAATAGAAAGTGCTCGAAAGAGGAATCGAACCTCCACGGGATATTATCCCACTAGATCCTTAGTCTAGCGCGTCTACCAATTCCGCCATCCGAGCTTTGCCTTTCTGGTTTGGGTGGGGCAGGAAATAGGACGTAGCGAGATTCAATGCAAGAGAATCTTCGGTTTTTTTTCCCGCACGGAGGCCAGCTGGTCGCTTATCCTTGAAATCCCCGCAGGTTCGCATTAGTCAGTCCCCGTGCTAACGATCAAGAAACTGACCAAGACCCTCGGCGGTAGGACTTTGCTGCGCGAGGCGGATATGTCGATCAACTGGGGCGAGCGTGTCGCCCTGGTCGGCCCCAACGGCGCCGGGAAATCCACGCTTTTCCGCATGATCCTGGATGAGGATCAGCCAGATGAAGGCACCATCGACCGCGACGAATATGCGATCACCGGCTATCTCCCCCAGGAAGCGGGCGAGCCGACGGATGAAACCATCATCGAGATCGCGATGGGAATCACACCGGAAATGATCGGGCTTCTGCGCACCATTCGCGAGGGTGAGGCATCGGGCGATCTTTCCTCGGAGGAATTCGGCAAGGCTCAGGATCAGTTCACCGCACTCAACGGCTACCAGCTCGAGCCCAAGGCGAAGAAGATCCTCGCCGGACTCGGATTCAAGCAGGAAGACTTCCAGAAACCGGCTCGCGAATACTCCGGTGGCTGGGTCATGCGTGCCCACCTCGCTCAACTCCTCGTCATGGAGCCGGATCTGCTGATGCTCGATGAGCCGACCAACCACCTCGACCTCATCTCCCTGCTTTGGCTCCAGCGCTACCTGCTCAACTACTCGGGCGCCATCCTCATGATCTCCCACGACCGGGATTTCATGGACACCATGATCGAGACGGTGGTCGAGATCGATCCGGATGCGATGCAGCTCATTTCCTACACTGGAAACTACTCGAAATACCTAGAAGAGCGGGAAAAGGTCTATGAGCGCAAGGTTCAGTCCTACCGCAACCAGAACAAGGAGATCGAGGCACACATGGAGTTCATCGAGCGTTTCCGCCAGGTCGGTTCCAAAGCGGCCCAGGTGCAATCGCGGATCAAGCTCGTCGATAAGATCGATAAAATCGATAAACCCCGCACTCCGCGCAAGCCGTTCAAATTCTCCTTCCCCCAGCCGCCGCGCTCGAATCAGAAGCTCATCGAGTTGGACAAGGTCGGCCAGTCCTACCCGGGCAAACGTATCTACAAGGATCTCGACCTCACCATTGAGCGCGGCGATAAGATCGTGCTCGTGGGTCCCAACGGAGCCGGCAAGACGACTCTCCTCAAACTGCTCTCCGGCGAACTGGAGATCGACGCAGGGAAGAAGGAAACCGGCTACCTCACCAAGATCGGTTACTACTCCCAGCACCGCGCCGAGGCGCTGAACGAATACAACACCGTCCTCGACGAGGTCATGGGTGCCTGCACCACCCTCCGCGAAGAGGATGCCCGCGCCATCCTCGGCACCTTTCTCTTCCGCCGCGCGGATGTGGAGAAACGCTGTGGAGTCCTCTCCGGAGGGGAAAAATCACGGCTCAACCTTGTGAAATTTCTCGTCGACCCGCCGAACCTCCTACTCATGGACGAGCCGACGACCCACCTCGACATCCTCTCCATCGATTCGTTGGTGAACGCGCTAAAATCATACGAAGGCACCCTGGTTTTCATTTCCCACGATGTGCACTTCATCCGCACCCTCGCGGAAACCACCCTGCACGTCACCCGCAACGAGAAAGACCCTGAGAACGGAGCCGTCGTCAAACGCTATACCGGCGGCTACGACTACTTTATTGAGAAATCCGGACTCAGCGACGACCGTGGAGCCGTCACCGCTTCCTGACGCATCGAACAATTGCACTGCGACGTGCGAAGGCGACCAAACGAAATCTCCCAGACCTATGATTCGCTCCATCACATTCTGCTCCCTGTTCTTCGCCACAGTTTCACACGGCGCTCCTACGGTCATCGATGACTTGGAACTGCTCCGCGGATTCCACAAAGAGCTGGAAGCATACGCGGGTGATGACTCGGGACCGACCGTCGGAGATATCTACAAGGCAGTCGGCGACGCTCCCCTGAAACTTGATTTGGAACTCCCTGACGTAGCAACTCATGACAACCCGGACGCCTCGGTGTATCTCATTGGCTCGGTCAATCTCTGCGGGAAGTGCGACAAATGGCACCCCTCCGGAAAAGCGAGCGCCTGGGCTCTGTCTTCCGACGGGATCATGATCACGAACCACCATGTTTTCAAGGATACCAAGGAAGGCGCGATCGGAGTCTGCGGGATCGACGGAAAGACCCACCGCGTCACGGAAATCCTCGCGGCAGATCCAGCGAATGACATCGCTATCTTCCGGGTCGATGCCAAAGGACTGAAGCCGCTTCCGATCGGAGACACCGCGCCAGTCGGGGAACAAGTCGAAGTGGTCAGCCACCCCAACGGACGATTCTTCACCCATACCTTCGGCCATGTTTCCCGCTATCATAAGAGACCGCAAAACCCCAAAGATCCGGGATACATCCAGATGTCGATCACCGCAGACTATGCCAAAGGTTCTTCCGGAGCACCTGTCCTGAATGGAAAAGGTAAAGTCGTCGGCATGGTCCGCTCCACCCAGTCCATCTACTACAAGGCCCCCAAGGGTGAAAATCCCGGCCAGTCTCTCCAAATGGTGGTAAAGGATTGCGTCCCTATTTCCGCGATCCACGCAATGTTTCCCAACCGCACCGAAACGACTGCCGCCGGGGCGAAGGACATGGAATAATACCACTCCGCAAAACAGAAAGAGCGAATCGAGATTTTGAAATGAATCGGGTGACGAGACGGGATCCTTTCATTCCTCCAAAATCCGGACGATTCAGATAAATGCCCGTCATCCTTACTTGTCATTGGAGTCGGCTCAGGTGCAATGTCTGCCTGATGAAAACGAAGTGGATTCTCAGCAGCCTGCTGCTGGTCGCGACAGTGGCAGCGTTCTGGTTCCTGAGACCTACCGGCAATGTTGGGAGATTGCTCGGATTCGAGGCTCATGCCCTGACAGGGGAGATACTCGCCATCGGCTCGCGCCCGCCGGGCAGTGAGGGCTTGGATACAGCGCGTGCACTCATGGCCAAGGAACTCAAATCCGCAGGATGGGTGGTGGTGCTCCAGGAATTCGAGCGAGACACGCCCGTCGGCAAGGTGAAATTTGCCAATCTCCATGCCCGTTTCGCAAGAGAGGGCGATCCCTGGAAAAAGAAGGTCAAGGGCCTACTCTGCGCGCATCTTGACTCGAAGACCTTCAATGACCGGACATTTCTGGGTGCCGATGATGCGGCCTCCGCCTGCGCTGCGGTCGCCGTGATCGGCAAACTGCTGGCACGGGATAAGCCAGAGCAGGCAGAGCAACTGGAGCTTGTGCTCTTCGATGGGGAAGAGGCTTTCGCAAAAGATATGACCACCCTCGACGGCCTCTACGGCAGCCGCCATTACGCGAACCAATGGCGCGGCAGCGACGACAAGCCGGGCTTTGGCATCCTGCTGGACATGATCGGCCACGAAAACCTTTCGATCCGCATCCCTTCGGACTCACCGAAAGATCTCGCGGAAAGAATGTTTTCCGCAGCAAAGGAAGAAGACGTTGCCGGGCACTTTGGCACCGCACCCACCCCAATCATGGACGATCATCTCCCCTTGAATCTGGTTGGTATTCCGACTCTGGATATCATCGGGGATTTTTCCCGCAAGGCATGGTGGCATACCACCGGTGACAACGAATCGATCATTTCCGCCGAATCGCTCGGGATCTCGATCCGCGTCGTCCTGCGTATGCTCGATGGACTGCTGCTGCAGTGAGGCGCTCAACCCTGCTTTTCCAACCATGAGGAAAACATCACAAGAAAAGCCGGTGAAAAATCACCCGGGCTGGCCGCGGCCCACTTCTGGATCTCATCAATCGGAAATGGCATGACCGAATCGATCTCCGCCGCTGGGTAAGTGATGCCCCCACGATGGCGGGTTACAAATAGGTGGACGTGTTCCCATCCCGTATTCTCGGATGGCTCAACCACGACGACATGTTCCAGATCTTCCGCTGACAAGTCAGTTATACCCAGCTCCTCGCCCATTTCACGAACTGCCGCATCGGCGTAGCCCTCTCCTGCATCGAGATGCCCGGAGACGCTGGAGTCCCAGACACCGGGGTTCATATCCTTGATGAGTGAGCGTTTCTGCAGGTAAAGATCGCCGTTTCGGTTGAGGACAAAGACATGCACGGCACGATGGATGAGACCCTTTGCATGCACCTCGGAACGGGTGGCGGTGCCGGTCGGAATATCGTTTTCATCCACAACATCGAAGACCTCATTGTCCCTCTGCGGCTTGTCCTTGAGTGGATGGGTATCGTAGATGCGCGCGAGGGCGATCCATTTCCCGAGATCCAGTTCTTCGCCCCGAACAGTCGGGGAAAGCCCCATTGCACCGGTGACATCTTCCCATGGCAGCGTATCGGGAAGTTGTTTGCGGAGCTGCTTTCTGCGCTGCGCAAAGCCTCGCCGAACAAGCTCGTCGAACAGCAGCGCATCAAACGGGGTTTCTCCGCTTTCATCGCGCGGAGTGAGGACGGCGACGGAGGAGTCGATGGATGGCTTCGGGAAAAAGGCATCGGGCGGCACCACGCGAAGGGATTTGATCTCCCAGTTCACCTGCATCCGCAAGCTGAGTATCCCGTAATTCTTGCCGCCGGGCTGAGCCCCGAGCCGATCGATCACCTCCTTTTGCAACATGATCACCGCACGGCAAAACGGATGCGGCCGGCAGAGAAGGTTTTTCATGATCGCCCCTCCGGATGAATACGGGAGATTCCCAAGAAACTTCACTGGACCGTGCTTGAAGAGGATGCGGCGGTCGAACTTCGCGCCGTCGGCGTGGTGCACCTCCACATCGTCGCGGTCGGCGAAGCGCTCTTTCAACGCCCCGGCGAGCCGACCGTCGAACTCGACCAGGATCACCCGCTTCGCCTTGCCGAGGACATGCTCCGTGAGCGAACCGGTACCCGGACCAACTTCAACCACAGTGTCCCCTTCCGAAATTTCCAGTTGGGAAACGATCCACCGCGCCATATTCGGATCGGTTAGGAAATTCTGTCCGAGCTGTTTGCTCGGCAGCACCCTCGCGCGATCCAGCGCATCACGTATTTCCTGTCCTGTCATGGGCGGCATCCTCACTGCCCCGCATGCGCTTGACGAGTGCGGAAATCTCCCAACTCTAGCGACTCGTGAAGACGCGTCCCTTTCCGGTCACCCAGGCCGTCTTGACGCTCTGGTAAAGGGTGTTCAGCTGTGCTTGCGATAGCAGCCGATATTCGATCGATTTGGAATGCGTTGTCAGAGGATATTTCTTCACAACCATATCCTGCACGTTGCTGCCCGCCCTTCTCGCCGCACCATCCACGAGTGCACGCGCTCTCTCGGCAACCTGCGACGCCGCAGCCCCGGGTCCGCCGGCTGTGATCGGAGTGATGAAGTAGAACCTGGCCAGTGCCTGCCCCGTCGTGTCCACCGTCACCTCCTCGACGATTACGGCACCGTCGAGGACGTAATTGTGTCGGCTGACCGAGGAGATCCTGCCAAGTGCAACGAGATAGTTGCCTCCCGCAAGATTTGCCTCCCAGTAACCCCTCCGCCCCTCTTTGTCGCTCGGCTCGTTCTCGTCTTGCTTGTTTGGATTGTTCGAGTTGTTGCCGCCGGTGTTCTGCCCAAAGGCGGATACGGAAAAAATCAGGAGCCAGATTAGGAAGCTTGCTGGTTTATGCATGGTGAATGATGCTACGAGCGGCCTGCTCTTTTGGCCAGCGTCCAATATGCTACGGAAAAGTTAATTATTGCCACTGCTTCGCTTCCGTAGCATTATAGGGAATGGTTCGATACCGCCCGAACGTTGCAGCGCTCATGGTGAACGCCGATGGCAACCTACTCATCTGCGAACGCACTGGCGTGCCGGGTGCTTGGCAATTTCCCCAAGGTGGGGTGGATGCCGGGGAAAGTATGCAGGAAGCACTCTTCCGCGAAGTTCAGGAAGAAATCGGGATCGGCAAGAGCCACTATGAGATCATCGATCAGCGCGACGGATACCGGTATCTCTATCCGCCGGATGTGCGAGCTAAGAAAATCAGAAAGCACGGCAACCACGGCCAGGAACAGACCTACTTCCTTTGCAAACTGAAGCCAACTGCACCGCCCATCGACGTCAACCAGACTCCGCAGGAGTTCGGCGCCTACCGCTGGATCGTTCCGGATGAGTTCGATCTCGACTGGCTGCCCCTCTTCAAACACGAGGTTTACCGTTCCGTGATGGCCGATTTTTTTGGAATCAGCCTCGATCCGGTCTTCGATCCCTGAATTTTAACGCGATCACGTAATTGCATTGGAGAAAATCCGGGGTAATCTCACGACGTGTAAGGGATAGCACATAGCCCCCCAAAGGGCCCAAGGGCGCCGGAAATTCAAGGGATCCGGCGCCCTTGGTTTGTACACGAACCTCTTCAAGGCCTCACCCCCAGGGCGATCAAGCCAGGGAAACGGAAAGGGGAAACCGACCAAGCAACGTCCGCAAAGGCGATCCATTCTTGTGCTTTTTTTGCCTTTTATCGCAGTTCTCCTCCCCGATTTGATCGCCCTGCCCCACGCTTTCAAAAAAAAGTTAGAGTTTTACGCTTGATCGGGTTAAAATTTTGAAATAATTGTGTTGTCGTATTCCGGAAATTCAACCTCGGTTAAGTTTCTGGGATGCAACATTTCCATTTCCTGCAAGCCTGACGCAGCGAACCTATCTCCGGGGGGAAGTAGGCTTCGCCTTCAGATTGCGGGAATCTTTGGGGGGAATGTGCAACCACCGGGCGTGGATGGGATCAAACCCATCCACGCCCTATTGCTTTTAGGATTTCCCAGCAGTGGAGCGCACGACTCCAGTCGCGCAAGGCTACCCACCGATCCATAGAAGTGAACTGCGCGACTGGAGTGTCGTGCGTTCCAGGTTCAGCCTTCCAGTGAATGCGGGTACTCGCCCGAATCGATCAGATCACGGATCGCCATCACCACGTGCTCCTTGTCATCCGCGTAGGTTACGCCGAACCACGAAGAGCTGGTCGGGATGGCCCGGCAGCTTGTTTTGCCCTTGCTGATCAGGGAGTCCACAACGGTCGGGATGTATGACTCCCCTGTCACCGCAATGTGTTTCTCAAGGAAATCGACGAACTCACCCTCGAGATCTTCCACGAATTGCCCGGGGAATAGCCAGAAATTCATGGAAGCCGGAGCCATGGGGGAAATCTCACTGCGAACGCCGTCCAAGCCTTCACCCGTCACCTTTCCATCGTCTTCCCTACCAATTTTTACAAATTCCTCCACGCTTTCCAGCAATCCCTCGGCGGATACCTCGCAGATTCCGCGATTCACCTGGCCGTGATCCGAAAGGGTGTTCTCGAGCGGGTATGCGATAAGCGCACATGTGTCCGATGAAACATCCGCAAGGAATGAGGCGGCACGGATATACGCGTCTCGGCCGTAGAAATCGTCGGCATTGATCACCGCGAATGGACCGTCAATGAGATCGCGCGCCGCACGCACCGCATGGGTCGTGCCCCACGGCTTTGTCCTGCCCTCGGGAGGTGAAAACGGATCGGGGAGGTCATCCAGTTTTTGAAACGCGTAATCGACCTTGATCCGGCCTGCGAAGCGCGCCCCGATTCCTTCCCGAAAAGCTTCAGCGAAATCCTCGCGGATGACGAAGATCACCCTGTCGAAACCCGCCCTGAGGGCGTCATAAACGGAATAATCCAGAACGGTTTCCCCATTCGGACCCATGGGATCGATCTGTTTGAGACCGCCGTATCGGCTTCCCATTCCGGCTGCGAGAACTATGAGCGAAGGCATGGGCGATTCTTGGATGCCCCGGCCCCGCTTGGCAAGGACTTGCGGCACCCGCCGTGGCACCCACAGCCAAGTTGCGAGTGGGGGGGAGCCGTGCTTTTAGGCGGCAGTGTCGTGCCCGGGGTTTTGTGGCTTGGTGCTTGGGTGCCGCGTGGGAGGGCGGCTTTCCGGATGAAGACAAGTCGGGGCAGACCAGCGTCAGCCCCTCCTTGCGGGTTTGAGCAGGTATCCTGCTACCCAGCCTTGATCGCCGTTTCCGTTTCTGCACCAATGCCAGCCGTGAATCTGTTTGAGTGATGTGACTTCATCCGCGCGCTGGAGTTTCAGCACGGTTGGGTCGAACGGCTCCATCGCCGCCCAGCGATCCTCGCCGAGGGGCTCAAGAATCTGAGCCGGAACGTAGCCGCCGCGCCCGCTCGAATCGCTGGCCCAGATCCAGCCGGGCCATGTGGTGTCGGCGGGGCCGCTGGTGACTTCCTGTCCGGCGGTCAGATGGAGGGCACGGGTGTTCCGCTCCTCATAGTCCGCGTTCGCGATGAATCTCGTCTCTTCGGTTTCCATTGGAAATCACTCCGCTCCTACCGTTTCAACATCGAGCTCAGGCTCGCCGTCGGGGCGGGAGCTGTCGAAGTTGAGATCCTCGGTGCCTTCCTTGCGGGTGACGCACACCATATCGCCGGTCTTCACCGTGCCACGTAGTAGCGCCTCTGCGAGTGGATCTTCCAGATAGCGTTCCACTGCACGGCGCATCGGACGCGCGCCGTAGTTCGGATCGAAGCCTTTTTCGGCCAGCAACTCCCTGGCATCCGCCGCGAGGGTCAGGTCGATATCCTTTTCCTTGAGTCGGGCGACCAGCTTGGAAACCTCCAGATCGACGATCTTGTTGAGATCTACTTTCTCGAGCATGTGGAACACCACGAGATCGTCCAAACGGTTCAGGAACTCCGGTTTGAAGTAGCGTTTGGTCTCCTCCATGATCTTCTCCTTCATCCCTTCGAAATCGGATTCGTCGGCGTTCATCGCGCCGAAACCGAGCGATGTCTGGCGCTTGATCGTGGAGGCCCCGACATTCGAGGTCATGATGATGATCGTATTTCGGAAATCGATTTTCCTTCCGAGCGAGTCGGTGACCGTGCCGTCCTCCAGGATCTGGAGCAGCAGGTTCATCACGTCCGGATGGGCTTTCTCGACCTCATCGAAAAGAACAACCGAGTAAGGCCGACGGCGAACCGCCTCGGAAAGCTGGCCGCCCTCCTCGTAACCGACGTAGCCCGGAGGCGAACCGATCAGCCTGCTGGCGGTGAATTTCTCCATGTACTCGGACATGTCGATCTGGATCAGCGCCTCGGCATCCCCGAACATAAACTCCGCAAGATTACGGGCAAGGTAGGTTTTTCCAACGCCGGTTGGGCCGAGGAAAAGGAACGAACCGATCGGCCGCTTCGGATCCTTGAGATCGGCACGCGAGCGGCGAAGTGCCTTGGAAATCGCAGTCACCGCCTCGTTCTGACCGATGACACGTCCCTTGAGTTCTTCCTCCATTTTAAGGAGTTTTTCCTTCTCTTTCCGCTCCATGCGCTGGAGGGGAACTCCGGTCCATTTCGAAACAACCGCCATGATATCCTCGTCATCGACGACCACGATCTTCTCCTCGGTTGAGGCGCGCCATTCCTTGAGGGTCTCTTCGAGTTCCTTCTTGGCGTTTTTCTCGTCGTCGCGCAATGCGGCGGCTTTCTCGAAATCCTGCTCCGCGATTGCGGCAACCTTCTCCTTGTTGATCTCGTCGATGCTAACCTCCGCTTCCTTGATCATCGGCGGGCGGGTCATCGTGCCGATGCGCGCACGGGCGCCGGCCTCGTCAAGGACGTCGATCGCCTTGTCGGGAAGGTAACGTGCCGTGAGGTAACGGGATGTAAGTTTCACCGAAGCCTCAATCGCCTCCGGGGTGAACGCCGCCTTGTGGTGGCTCTCATATTTTTCCTGAAGCCCCTGGAGGATCAGGATCGCATCCTCAACGGAAGGCTCGTCCACCTTGACCTGCTGGAAACGCCGCTCCAGTGCTGAGTCCTTCTCGATATGTTTGCGGAATTCGTTGAGCGTGGTTGCTCCGACGCACTGAAGTTCCGAACGGCTGAGTGCGGGCTTGATGATGTTGGAGGCGTCCATCGCCCCCTCGGCGGATCCCGCTCCCACGATCGTGTGAAGTTCGTCGATGAAAAGGATGACGTTCTTCACCTTGCGGATCTCATCCATCACCGCCTTGATCCGCTCCTCAAACTGGCCGCGGTATTTCGTCCCGGCGACCATCAGCGCGAGATCAAGCGTAATGACTTTCTTGTCGCGGAGCAGTTCCGGCACATTGCCGGTGACAATCTCCTGCGCGAGACCTTCTACGATCGCTGTTTTACCGACACCGGCCTCACCGATAAGCACTGGATTATTCTTGGTGCGGCGGCAAAGGATCTGGATCACCCGTTCGATTTCGTCTTCGCGCCCGATCACAGGATCAAGCATTCCATCCTTGGCCAGCTTCGTAAGATCCCTGCCAAAAGCTTTGAGCGCAGGAGTCTTGGTTTTCCCCTCACCAGGGTCGCCGCCACTCTCGACAGGCTGCCCGCCGTCCTCATCGAAAACGCCGAGATCATCATCGTCGTCGTCGTCATCGTCGTCATCGATGTCATCCGGCGAGAAATTGGGATCGATCTCCGCGAGGATCTCGTTGCGCGTGCGCTGGATGTCCACATCGAGGCGCTTGAGCACCCGGGCGGCGACACCCTCCCCTTCCCTGAGCAGGCCGAGAAGCAGATGCTCGGTGCCGACATAGGAGTGGTTGAGCGCCTTGGCTTCCTTGTTCGCAAGCGCGAGAACCTTCTTCACCCGCGGGGTGTAGGGGATGTTTCCGGCGGTCTTCTGCGGCGGCCCGGAGCCGACCTCCTTTTCGACCTCCATGCGGACGGTTTCGAGTTCCAGTCCCATGCGTTCCAGGACGTTTACGGCAACGCCCTGTCCGAGTTTGATCAGGCCTAGGAGAAGGTGCTCCGTGCCAACGTATGCGTGGTTGAAGCGGTCTGCCTCCTTGCGGGCCAACGCCAATACCTGCTGTGCTCTTGGTGTGAAATTATTCATGCGTCTTCGGGGTTGCCGTCTTCGGGAAAACGGTCGGTTTGATTGTTCTTCTTAGTATCGATATCAGGGGAATCAAGGGATTGCAAACGGGAGCGCACGATTTCCGCGCGGATCGAATCGCGGCTTTCGGGCGAAAGCTTCGTGCCTGCATGCAATTGTAGGTGCGCCTGCTGGATATCCATCAGCAAAGTATCGCACAAATTCACCGTAGCGGCAGGGAAAAAACCGAGGTTTCCACCCAGTCGCAGCAGCGAGAGATGGTTCAACGCCTCCTTGGAATCGATGAGATGCGCATTCCGCAGCACACCGTAAGCACGCCCGATTTTGTCCGCCACCATGGAGGGATCGTCCTCCATGAGTTTCTCACGGGCATTCTGCTCATGGCTTGCGACCTGTGCGATCACCCTGTCGAGCCGGTTGATGATCGTTTCCTCGCTCTCCCCGAGCGTCGATTGATTCGAAATCTGATAGAGGTTTCCAAGCGATTCCGTGCCCTCGCCATACAGGCCGCGCACTGCCAGACCGATCTTGTTCACTGCCTGCAGCACCGGCCCGATCTGGTCGCTGAGAACAAGGCCCGGAAGATGAAGCATCGACGAGGCGCGCAATCCGGTTCCGAGATTTGTTGGGCAGGTTGTGAGATACCCAAGGGTCGGGTCGAACGCATACTCCAGTTTCTGCTCCAACTCGCTATCGAGCGCATTCAAGGCTTGATACGCTTCTTTGAGCCGCAGTCCTGGACGGATCGACTGCATGCGCAGGTGATCCTCCTCGTTGAGCATAATGGAAAAACTCTGGCGGCGCTCGATCACAGCACCCGAGCCCTCGCTCCGTGCCGCATGCTCCCTGGAAATGAGATGCCGCTCCACCAACACCTGTTTCTGCACCGAACTTAGGTCGCCGAACTCACGGGAAAATGCATCCTTCATCGGCGGTAAGCCTTCGACAGCAGGTCGCAGGATTTCGAGAGTTTCGGCCCTTTCGCTTTTTTTCGCCCAGCCGGGGAACGAATGCCCACGTAGGTTCCTTGCCAGCCTGATCCGCGAAGTCACCACCGCGCATTGATCGGCCTGTGCTCCGGTCATCCAGTCCGCTGGGTGGCGGATCAATGTTGAGAACCGCATCATTTGCCCACCTCGTCTAGGGTTTGAATTTCATCTCGAATGTCTGCCGCATCCTCGTAACTTTCAGAAGCGATTGCCTGTTCGAGCTTCGCATGCAATTCCTCGAGCCGCTTGTGCCGGAAATGGCTCTCCATGAGGCCTTCCGGTACTTTTCCGATGTGGCTCAGCCCCTTGTGCATACCGCGGAGCATCGGTGCGAGCTCCTCATTAAAAACCTGGTAGCACTTGCCACAACCGAACCTCCGCACTTTCTGAAAATCCTCAACCGTAAAGCCACACTCAGGACACACCTTTGCGCCACCGGCAGACCTCTCCCTGCGTTTGCCGGACACAACTGGACTGGGGGGATCTTGAAAATTACTAACTAACATGTCAGCCAGAGAAAACCCCGTCGGATCGGTCACCCCGCGTTCCTTCGCACAGCTGTCGCAGAGGCAGACTTTTTTCATCTGTCCTTCCGCGAGCTGTGTTAGGAACACGGTCGCCTTGCTATCGCAATAGTCGCACTTCATGTCTTGTTATAAAACCTAGCACATCACGCAAACGGCGTGCCGGTATTTATCGCTAGTTCGTGGAACTCCGCGAGAAATCTCTTCGTCAGCTCTCCCGGCTTGCCGTCACCGATCACCCGCTTGTCCAGCGATACCACCGGAATCACCTCCGCCGCCGTGCCCGTCAGGAAGCATTCATCTGCGATAAAAATGTCATACCTCGTCAGCGAACGCTCGTTGACCTTCACCCCGAGCTTCTCGGCGATTTCAAGGATCACCGTCCGGGTGATCCCGTCCAGCGCACCATCGGAAACCAGCGGAGTGTGCAGTTCGCCGTTCTTGACCAAGAAAAGATTATCGCCCGTGCACTCCGCCACGTAGCCCTGCTCGTTGAGCATCACCGCCTCTAGTGCACCGCCTTGGATCGCCTCGACCTTCGCCATGACGTTATTGAGATAGTTCAGGCTCTTCACCTGCGGCATCAATGCTCCGGGTGCCGGACGGCGGGTGGCACAGGTGATGATCGCCAGGCCGTTCTGGTAGTGTTCTTCAGGGTAGAGCTTGATCGTAGAGGCGATGATGAACATCGAAGGCTTCGGGCAAAGAAAGGGATTGAGTCCCAACTCCCCCGCCCCGCGTGTAACCACCAACCGGATGTAGCCGTCCGTCAGCCCGTTCGCGGCCACGGTTTCACAGGTGTATCTGCAAACCTCCTCCTGCGTCCAAGGCATCTCCATCAGGATCGCCTTCGCAGAATCATAGAGCCTGTGGATGTGCTCCTCCAAACGGAAAACCCTGCCGTTGTAAAAGCGGATCCCCTCGAAAATCCCGTCACCATATAGCAAACCGTGGTCGAAAACCGAAATTTTCGCCTCATTCTCATCAACTAACTTTCCGTCCAACCAAATCTTCATGCGTTTTGTTCCCGAATCCTAGGCAGACCGCACCCCGTGGCAAGCGACAGATCGCAAAATCTTCTTCATTCGATCTTCGATGTTGGACGTTCGCTGTTCGACGTTCATGCTTACCCCATGCTCCAGACCACAGCCGACCTCAAGGCACTCCTGCTTAAAAAATCTGTCCGCACCGGCAGCTTCACCCTCGCCTCCGGAAAACAGTCCGATCTCTACATCGATTGCCGAGTCACCGCCATGGATCCTTTCGGTGCCGCACTCATCGGCGATCTCGGCTGGCACGCGGTGCGCTCGAAGATCCACTCGGAGAAACTTTCTATCCAATCCATCGGCGGCATGACGCTCGGCGCCGACCCGATCTCCCTCGCCATCGGCATGGCCTCCGCCCGCAGCCACCCGGACGAAGCTCTCCAAGTATACACCGTCCGCAAGGAGCCCAAGGGTCACGGCGCGGGAAAACAGATCGAAGGAAATTTCGCCTCCGGCCAGAACGTAATCGTCGTCGATGATGTCATCACCACCGGCGGATCCACCCTAAAAGCGGTCGACGCCATTGAAAAGGAAGGCGGCCACGTCAAATTCTGCATCGTCCTAGTAGACCGCGAGGAAGGCGGCCGCCAAGCCATTGAGGAGCGCGGCATCCACGTCCTCCCGCTGTTTACGCGGACGACGCTGCTCGAATAGCCAGTCTTCGAAAATAGCCCAATGCTTTAGCGCTGGGTTCCGGTATCCAACCAGTCCCCGGGGACGAAAAAACCATGCATTCCCTCTCCTCGTGCCTCATGCATTGCGTCTTCGCTACCAAGGAGCGACAACCATTTCTTTCCCACGAAATCCGCGATCGCCTCCACCCCTACCTCGGCGGCATCGCCCGGGACAACTCCATGAAGGCTCTCGCCATCGGCGGCACCGAAGACCACGTCCACATCCTCCTGAGCATCCCGGCCACTCTTTCGGTTTCAAAAGCGATGCAGCTCATGAAGGGCAACTTCTCCAAATGGCTCCGCGACACATTTCCGGAGATAAAATCAAAGGAGTTCGCATGGCAACAAGGCTTCGGAGCTTTCAGTATCAGTGTTTCCTCCATCGACGACACAGTTCGCTACATCCGCAATCAGGAGCAGCATCACCAGAAAAAGTCTTTCCGCAACGAGTTCGAAAATTTTCTCCGGAAGCACAAGATCGAGTTCGATCCGAAACATATTGAGTGAGATTCTTCCGTCCCCGAGGGACTGCGAAATCCAGCACTAGCAAACCCAGAGCTAAAGCACTGGGCTATTTTCGAAGAGCCGTATCGCGGAACTCCTTCTTCTCCCGAAATCTTAGAAAATAGCCCAGCCATTCATGGCTGGGCAAATCCATCTACAAGCTGCCGGAGTCCCCCGGGGACGGAAGAGCCGCCCGCCTCCCCCCCCGCTCACTTCTTCCACTTCTCCCAGGGCTTCTTCTCCGCCTTGATCGTTTCCTGCGGCAATTCGTCGTCGTAAAGGGATCTTCCAGTCCACCTGAGCAGTCCGGCGATCTCCTTTGCCTCCTCCAGGAGCTCCTTCATCCTCTCCGCAGCCAGTCCGGGTTCGTTGAGCGCGGCCTTCACCGCGGCATCGCGTTTCTGGAGCACCACTGCAGAGAGCATGCCCAGCGACTGCTCCGCTGCTTGCAAGCCGTCCGCCGGGCTCGCATCGCCCGAGCCCATCAAGCCGTTCAAGGCCATCTGCTCGCCTTTCCGCAATCCCGCAACGAAGGTGTTCACGGCGGCGCTTGAACTGGGATCCGGCGATGCCGCGAGGATTTTTTCCAATAGCCCGACCCCCTGCACCCATGCCTTGGCCTCATGCAGCGTCTCAAATTGTTCGCTGAGGAAATGCTGCGCGGGAGCGGAACTCAGCGTCAGATGGCAGAGATATCCAACCGTCCGGTCGAGCGGGACAGCCTCAACGATCACTTCCGGCTCCACGTCCTGCCCTCGCACCGGCCGCTGTGCCTGGTTCTTCGCCTTGCGAACCGCCGTCCCAATCCCCTCCCTCAATGTCGCCGAACCCAGTCCGAGCATCGTCGCAACCACATTAATCTGCTGATCCCTCGCCGCATGATCGCCCATCGTGGCAAGCAGTGTCGTGCACTCCCTTGCCATCTCCGCACGCCCTTCCGCCGTCTCAAGCCTGCCGCTCGCTTTTCCGGAGCCAATCTTAAAATCGAAGAAATCTCGCGCCCCGGCGACTTTTTCCCGAAACGCATCCGCGCCGTTCGCTTTCAGGAAAGTATCCGGATCCTCCCCGGCGGGAAGCTCCACCACCTTGACCATGAGCCCCTCGGGAGCCAACTCCCGGAACGCCCGCTCACAGGCCTTCACCCCCGCATTGTCCGCATCGAAACAGAGCACAGCTGTCTGCGCATAGCGTTTCAATATCCTCGCATGCTGAGCCGTGAATGCCGTCCCCAGCGGGGCGATCGCATTCTCCACCCCGCCCTCATGGCAGGCGATCGCATCAATCTGCCCTTCGCAAAGGATCACCGTCTTCTCCTTCAGAATCGCCTTCTTCGCCCGATCCAACGCGAAGAGCACGTTCGATTTCTTGAAAATATCCGTCTCCGGCGAGTTGATGTATTTCCCCGACCTCGGATCCTCCTTCAACTGCCTGCCGCTGAAGGCGATCACGTCGCCCACCTCGTTCCGGATCGGAAACATCAGCCTGTCCCGGAACCTTACATATATCCCTGCCGTCGGCCTGTCCTCGTCCTTGAGTGCGGCCATCCCGGAGCCGACAAGCTCATTACCGCTGTATTTCCTACCCCTCGCCCAATCTAGGAAAACCTTGGCGTTCACCGGCATCCAGCCGATCTCCCAACGCTCCGCCATCTCCCGCCCGAAGCCGCGGCTTTTCAAATAATCTCGCGCGTGCTGGCAGTCCGGATTCGTCTTCAGCTGCTCATGGAAAAACGCCGAAGCCTCCCGGTGCAGATCCAGCAGTTTGCCACGTGAACGGCGTGCCGCGCGCGCCCGGGGATCATCCGGCTCCTCCTCAAGGT
Organism: uncultured Verrucomicrobiales bacterium; assembly: GCA_905478925.1. Lineage (GTDB taxonomy): Bacteria > Verrucomicrobiota > Verrucomicrobiia > Verrucomicrobiales > Akkermansiaceae > Luteolibacter. Next base: position 11,174 of record CAJQKQ010000061.1, on the reverse strand, counting down.
GCACCCCTGCCTTCGATGCGAGCTTTTTGAGCGCATCCATGAAGAGCAGCCCCTCATGCTCCATTACAAACGAGATCGCATTGCCGCTCTTGGCACAGCCGAAACAATGGTAGAACTGTTTTGCCGGGCTGACATTGAAGGAAGGAGTCTTCTCGTGGTGGAACGGGCAGTTCGCCTTGTAGCCCGTCCCGGCACGCTTCAGCGGGATGTAGCTGCCGATCAGATCGACGATATCCGTCGATGCCAGCACCTGCTCGATCGTTTCCTTGGCAATCAGGCCCACGGATCAGCTCGCTTTCTCGGATGATTTTCCCCGCCCGAGCTTCTCATCCAGAATCTCCCACTGGGTGCGACTGACGATGTAGCCGACGCAACTCTTCCGGCCGCACAGGCACGGATGATCCTCGTAGCATTCCACATCGAAGCCGTAATCGAAACTGAGTTCCTCCCCCTCCGCGATGTCCCGGAGGGAATGGATAAAGATCTTTTTCCCCTTCGCCCACGCCTCGCAATTCGGCTCGCACGAGTGGTTGATCAGGCGCGCGACGTTCCATGGGACATTGCCATCGAGATCGTATTTCTTCGATAGGTTGAATATATAAACCGCAGCATCCCCGTTCGTGACAGCTCGTTCGTGCTGCTCCACACCGCGCTTCTCGCTCTCCTCCTTCGGGATGGTCTCGCCCACATACTCGATGATCATTTCCTCGGCCACAATTGCCCGGGTGGCATACACACCCCTGCCATGGATCGAAGACCCGCGCACCTCGCAGAGTTCACTCTGCCCGCGCTCCCACAACTCCATCATCTTCCTGTGGAGTTCCCGCTCACCCGTGCGTTTCTTGCTCTTCGCCATGCGCCGAATCCTTACCTGATCTGTCGTTTTTCCAAAGGATGAAGTTCGAGATCCTGCGGCAAAGTGATAAAAAGGCTGCGCAGGTCGTTCACCGTCACTCCGGAGCCGTCAATGAAAGTCCAGTCGTCCTTGCCCTTCTCGCAAATCGCGACCTGAAAGCCGGTGCTCTCGATGTTCACCGCTACCGGGTCACCCTTGAGCAGCGCACGAAACTTCGTAACTGTCGGCACCAGCACGAGCCATTTCGTGTAGCGCGGTTTCTCTACCTCCTCACCATCGATCACCTCAACCGTCTTGCCCGGGAATACCCCGTAGGCTCGCGGCTTTCCGGCAGGTGTGAAATCGGTGATCGATATTCCCTGCTGGAGCATCTGCTTGGCCACGCCATCAAGCTGGATCTCCAGTTTTTCCATTCCACCCATCCGTTTTGCTGCCCGCTCCTTCCACTGAGGATACATGCGCTCGATCGCTACTTGGTACCTGCCGAGCACAACCTCCCGTCCCAGATCCGCGACCGCTTTGACCGCAGAGGCGACCACCTCGGGAGGAACCTGCCGGCTATCCACATCCTGGGCGTGGAGTCCCGCAGTCATGGCGAAGATCAGAAAAAAACGTTTCACTTCATTACCCATGCCCCCCGACCGCCCCGCCGTCAACACCCAAGCCTGATCCGCAGTAGTCTCCCTGAATTAATATTCGAAGTTTCCTCGCAACGAACCACAGGCACGCGTATACCTCACCCCAAACACAAAATTCCATGGCACAAATCCAAAAAATCAACTTCGCAGTCATCCGACTCGCCGTGATCGGCATCATCGTCCTGATCGGCGTCACCTCTAGTTTCTACACTGTCTCCGCAGATTCCCAGGCCGTCGTCCTGCGTTTCGGAAAACCCATCGGCGCGAAAGGTCCCGGCCTGCATTTCAAACTCCCCTTCGGCATCGACCACGCCCTCATCGTCGAGGTCGAGCGGCAGATGAAACAGGAATTCGGTCGCGGCACCCCCGATGCAACCAACTCCTACCAACACTCGGATCCCGGCGAACAACAGCTCGAGAAATCCATGGTCACCGGAGACCTCAATGCCGCCCTCGTCGAGTGGGTCATCCAATACCGCATCGACGATCCCGAGCAATACCTCTTCGCCGTCCGCGACCCGGATGCAACTCTCCGCGACCTCACCGAAAGCGTCATGAGAGAGATCGTCGGCGACCGTACCGTCGATGAAGTCATCACCGTCGGGCGCCAGGAAATCGAAGCCGTCGCCTCCGCGAAACTCCAGGAGGCCACCGCCGCCTACACCATGGGACTCAGCATCGAGCAGGTGCAGTTGAAGGACGTGAACCCGCCGCGCCCTGTCCAATCATCCTTCAACGCCGTAACCCAGGCACAGCAGGACAAGGAAACCGCAATCAACGTCGCCAACGGCGAATACAACAAGGAGATCCCCCGCGCACGCGGTGAGGCGGATCGCATGATCTCCGCCGCCGAAGGCTACGCAAAAAAACGCGTCAACGAAGCCGAAGGCGATGTCGCCTCCTTCGAAGCCCTGCTCGTCGAATACACCGCCGCCCCGGAAATCACCCGCCGCCGCCTCTACCTCGAAACCATGTCTGAGATCCTGCCGAAACTCGGCAAAACCATCATACTCGACGAGGACGCCAAAGGCATACTCCCTCTCCTCAACCTCAACGAAAAGTAACTCTCTTCCGTAGGATTTAAAATTTAAGATTTATCATTTCATGAAACGCCTTCCTCTCACAATCGCCGCCGTGGCCATCGCCGCCATCGTCTTCGTCCTCTACATCTGCTCCTACACCATCTCCCCCACCGAGCAGGTCATCATCACCCAGTTCGGCGATCCGCAGGGCGATCCCATCACCGAGCCCGGCCTCCATTTCAAGACCCCCATCATCCAAGTGGTCAACCGCATCCCGAAAAATATCCTGCCCTGGGACGGCAACCGCACCGACATGCCCACCAAGGACAAGCTCTACATCTCCGTAGATACTTTCGGGCGCTGGCGCATCACCGAGCCTCTCGAATACTTCCGCCGCCTCCGGAATGAACGCTCGGCGGAGTCCCGCATCGAGGACATCCTCGGCTCCGCCACACGCAGCATCGTCGGAAAGCACAAACTCATCGAAATCGTCCGCACCGACAAGGATCGCCAACCGATCAAGGACGAAGTTCTGGAGGAGTTGACCGAAGGCCAGTCCGGAAACATCGGGATTCTTCCGAAGATCAGGAAAGGCCGCTCCGTGCTGGAAGACGAAATCATGGCCGATGCAATGCCCAAGCTCGCCCAACTCGGCATCGAACTGCTTGATGTCCGCTTCAAGCGCATCAATTACAATCCCTCCGTCGTCGAGAAAATCTACGGCCGCATGATCTCGGAGCGTCAGCAAATCGCCTCGAAATTCCGCTCCGAAGGCGAAGGTGAAGCCGCCCGTATCCTCGGTGAAAAGGAACGCGACCTCAACGGAATTTCCTCCGAGGCTTACAAGACAGTCCAGACGACCAAAGGCCAGGCGGATGCGGAAGCCTCCCAGATCTACGCCCGCGCCTACGGCCAGAACCCTAAGGCCGCTGAACTCTACGAATTCATCAAATCCATGGAGATGTACCGCAACACCATAGGCAAGCAGTCCACCCTCGTGCTCTCCACCGATTCGGATCTCTTCAAGTTTATGAAATCCTCGGATGCGAAAGTTAAGCAAGAATCTACCGGACAGTGAGTTCGAGGCAGTCTGCCCGACCAAGGCCGGCTACCTCTTCCACGCCGGCAAAACCTGCATCACTTTCATATCCCCATCTCCCTTTCCAGAGCTTCCTCCATCGCCTTCTCAACAAGCCTCGCTGCGGCGGCTTCCGTCGCCTTGTCGAGTTTCTGAACCGCCTCTTTCAACGGATTCGGCGCACCTTTTTCCAAAGCAATTTTCACCTCCTGATAGGCGGCATCGATCTCCTCCTTCTCCCCGTCCTCCACCAGCCCTTGTCCGAGGATCATCTCCACTGCAGGTAACAACTCCTCGGCCTTGAGCTTCGCCTCGGTGAAAATCCGCTCGGACATATCATCGAACGCGTGCTCGACGGATGCACTGACCATTTCCTCCACGGCGGCATCGTCCACGTTCACGGCGGAGCTTGCGATCTTCACCACTACATCCTTGCCGGTGGAAATTTCCCGCGCAAGCACCTCAAGAATCCCGTCCGCATCAATCCGGAACTGCACCCCCACTCTCGCCTGTCCTTTCGGCAGCTTTTCCATCTCCACCTCGAACTTCCCGAGTTCCCAGTTATCGCGCGCCATCTCGCGCTCGCCCTGCAAAATACGAAGCCCCATTTTTTCCTGGTTGTCCGCCGCATTCGTAAACATCTCGCCGGCCTTGCAAGGGATGGTCGTATTGCGGGGGATGATCACGTTCATCAGCCCACCGAAGGTCTCGATCCCGAGACTGAGCGGGGTAACGTCCAGCAGCACCATCTTGCGCATCGCACCGCTCATCACGCCGGCCTGAATCGTCGCCCCAAGTGCGATCGCCTCATCGGGATGCTGAGTCACATCGACCTCATGTTTGAAAAGTTCCGATACCGCAGAGCGAACTGCAGGCATCCTCGTACTACCGCCCACGAGCACCACCGCATCCAGATCGCCCGTCTCCAGCCCGCTGTCGATCATCGCCTGGCGGCAACATTTCAGGGTCTTCGCAATCCAACCCTTTGTTAGGGCATCGAGTTCCTCGCGGGTGACGGTTTTCTCAATGCTATTCTCACCGTCGTAAAACGGGATCCGCACCGTGCAGCTTGCCTCGACGGAAAGGATGCGCTTCGCCTTTTCCGCCTCCTCCATGAATTTCCAGCGCAGTGTTTCGGAAATTTCCGGGATCTCCGCCGTGAGCATGGAAAAAATCATCCGGTCGACGTCATCGCCTCCCAGCCGTGTATCACCATGCGTTGCGAGCACTTGGAAAACACCGCCCTCCATTTCAAGGATCGTCAGGTCAAAGGTCCCTCCGCCGAGATCATACACCGCCACCCGCGCCTTGTCCTTGAGCTTATCGAGTCCATAGGCGAGGGCGGCGGCTGTGGGTTCGTTGATGATGCGCACCACCTCCAGTCCGGCCAGTTCCCCCGCGCGTTTCGTAGCCGCGCGCTGCGCGTCGTTGAAATATGCGGGCACGGTGATCACCGCCTTCGCGACTTCAGAGCCGATCCGCCACTCCGCGATCCGTTTCAGTTCCTTGAGTATCTCCGCGCTCACCTCCTCGGGTGTTTTCCCGACGTTTTCCAACGCTGGATCTACCGCGCGATCCGCACCCATCCAGCGCTTTACGCTGCTGACAACCTGCATCGGTTCCGCAGCCCTTCGCCGCAGCGCCTTCCGTCCGACCTCAATCTGCCCGTCCTCGCCGAACCACACCACGCTGGGCATGATGCGTTTCCCATCCTCATCAGCCAGCAGGATGGGGAAACCGGAGTCCACCACACCCACCGCCGAATGAGTCGTCCCGAGATCGATTCCGAGTATCATCCCTTGCGTTTCAGGAGCGGCGGAAATCACCTAGGGCACCCGGAAAATCTTGCCGTTCGAGGGGTCTTTCGCAAGCTGCCCGGAGCGGAACCCCTCCACATCGATCACATTGTAGGGAGAATACGGGCTGAGCACTTGGTTCAAGTTGTCGGTGCGCTCGGCAACCGGATATCCATTGCTGACCGGCGGCCTTTGCTGTTCGGGCTGGGGTGGCTGGGGTGGCTGTTCCCTGCCGGGGTTGGTGCGATCGTCCGGCCCCGGCGCGGGGCGTAGCTCCCCATACGGCCCGTAGTAGCGAGGGGGTGGTACAGGCAGCGGTTCGCAGGAAACTAGCAGCAGGCATCCGGCGAGGCCTGCGGTGATAAGGTTCGTCTTGGTCATAATATTCGGACGTTGTAAGGGGGTGTTTTATTCGTTTCGGCGCCTTCCGGCAATCAGATACTTCGAGAGGATAGCTAGTTTGCGGGCTTTTGAAACAGAATAACGCTTTCTGAAAACTTGGAATTTCCCTGCCCGCATCTTGCCCAGCAAGTTAAGATAGATCTCCGCCATGATCCGCGCCGCGACCAGCGCATCGCGATCCACATCCGGCATGATTCTCTCCGCCTCGGCGAAAAGGTGCTGCGCACGCTCGGCCTCGTAGGACATCATTGCCAGAAAACGGCCATCATAGACTTTCCCCACGAGATCGCGTTCGGAGTATTGGAAGCGCATCAGGTCATTGATCGGAAGGTAGATCCGTCCGCCATTTGCCAGGTCTTCACCGACATCGCGCATGATGTTGGTGAGTTGCAGCGCATTGCCCAGCAACTCAGCATATTTATCGGAGTCCTCATGCACGCAGCCGAAGATGCGCGTGCAAACCAGCCCCACCACCCCGGCCACCTTCCAGTTGTAGCGGGAAAGTTCCTCCCATCCCTGGAATCGCTGCACCTCCAGATCCATCGTGCAGCCCTCGATAATTTCCAGCAGCCACTCTTGCGGAATGCCGCGCCGCGCGACCATTTTCTCGACCTCGTTTCCCAGTTCATGCCCCTCAGGAAATCCGTTCCTGAGGCCCTCGTCCCAGGCTTGCAGGGCTTTCCGCCGTTCCTGCTTGGGCACTTTTGCATCATCCGCAATGTCATCCACCGTCCGGCAGAATGCATAGAAAACGACGACATCATCGCGCCTCTCCTTTGGAAGGATGCGCAGCGCGAAGGCGAGATTCGATTTCGCCTTGCGGGTGATCTCAGAGGCGCTCGCCACGGCTTCTCATTTGATGAATCCCCAATGCCCGGAGGTGATTGGCCAGAGCGCAAAAAGCGCCGGGCCAACGAGATTGTATTCCTTCACCGTCCCCCAATAGCGCGAGTCCAGCGAGTTGCCTGTGTTGTCACCCATCGCCGCATACTCGCGGAAGCCTGGCCTGGCCTTTTCCTTATCGAGCTTCAGGACATCACCGATGCTCTCCAGATAGATACGGTTCGTATCCCCCGGGCCAGCCCTTCTTGCCAGCACGTAGCCTTGGTGGGATTCCTTGAATGGCGGCTTGCCCTCGGCGACCTTGCGGATACCGGGTTCACCCGTGACCTTGCCGTCAACCAGCAGATCCGGTGTGTTGATGGAAAGCGAATCTCCGGGAACACCCACAAGCCTTTTGATGTAATGGGATCCGCTGCCCTGCGGACCGCTTCGATCCTTGATCCCCTTGATGCCCAAGGTATCGAAAACGAATACCTCTCCGCGATCCGGCTTGCGGAAATGATAGGAAAACTTATCAACCAGCACGAGGTCGCCAGAATCGATCATACCTTCCATCAGCACGACTCCCTTTTTCAGGAGGCCGCCGTTGTTCACCGCCTCGATCAGTGCGCTATCGAGACCAGTCTGCCCCGAAGGGTTCGCCGGCCCGGGAATGGTAAGCGGCGGGGAATCAAGGAACCGGATCTCTCCCTTGCTGAAAAAATGCATGACCTGCTTGTCATGGACGCCGAGACCCTTGTATGGCCCCCGCGCCAACTGCCTGTCCCGGTCGTTGACCAATTTTACATAGCTCCGGCCGCGAAGCACCCACTCCGCCATCCGGACGGGAAACGAAGGCCATTCCGCCTCCGGTAGCTGCGTCCCAACGATCCCGTTCAGCGTCGGTTGCATCGATCCCGTCGGGATTCGAAACGGCTGCAGATAGTAGGCCCGCAAACCCAGTGCGATCACGATTGCAACAAACATCACCTCCACGTTTTCCTCGAACCACCCCTGCGGCTTCTGATGCGGCAGGGCGTTGTCACAGGTCGCGCGGAGTTGCTTCGAGGCCTCATCTACCCTCGCCCTGTCCTTCGAACGGATCGCATCCGACAGATCCTTGCGACGTGACTCGATCTCCGCCACCCGCTCGGGAGCCAGCAGATCGCGTTTGTAATCGACGAACTTTTTCGCCCCCTTCACGAGGATTTTTGCGTTCTTTTTCCAAGCCGGCGTAAGCATACGGCCAGAACCCTGCACCGCCTCGCCCAAGCCTGCAAGCCCTATGCCTCCCCGTTCAGGGACGCTCAAGCAGCAGATGCAGGACGTTATCGACGAACGCCGGATCGCGGGTCATCCCCTTGTGATCCGAGGAAACAAAATTCACATCCGACCACGGGATCGAGCTCCGCAGCCGTTGCCCCGCCTGCGTTGCATCTCGCTTGTCCCCGAGCATTGATTTTCGGGTCACCACCCCGTCACCGGGAACGTAGTCGATAAGCTGCAGAACTCCCTTGGCATCAAGCTGCGCGCGGCTCGCCGTGGATTCCGAATCCCCGGCGAAAGCATGAATTTCCGTCCCTGCGGGCGGCTTGCCCCCGGCTCCAATCGCTCGATGAAAGGCGCGGGCGTTGGCGAGCATTTTCGAAAGGTGCCTCCGTGCGATTGCCGACCGCTCGGCCCGGCTGTCCACGCCCGGAAGCAGGTCGATCAGAACCGAATCTTGTTCCGGATCCACAAGCCCCCAGCCGCACCACTCCCACGGCTCGCTTTCAAGAATCGGGACCGGTTTGCTATTCTTGTCGATCACCGCGTTCAGCCCGGCGGGCGGAAGCAACTCATACATCGAGGGCATCGTGCCGACTACGGCGGCATCGATCTTGGGAAGGAACGGTGCCAGCTTGTAGCCCTCAAGAAGCTGCGGAAGGGGATAAATTGAGCCGTCGTTCGGAGTGCCAACCATGATAAGCTTTTCCACATGCTTGGCTCCCTCCCAGCCCGGGATCATGCGCCCTTCCTCGGCCAGCGCCCTGCCGCCGTACATAAGGTAATACCTACCGACCAGACCACCCATCGAGTGCGCCACAATATCGAATTTTACCTCGCTGCGCTTTCCCGATCTCCGGAACCGTTCGTCCTGCACATATTTCCTTTTTTCCTCGATGAAACAGCCCAGCAGCCTGGCATTCTCTGCGCACGATCTCCTCCAGTCGTATCCGAACTGGAAACAGGTGAAGTGCCCCGGACCGTAATCGACATCACCGAGCTGCGAGTGCGCGGAATCGAGGTATCCGCCCGCTCCGAAGGCTCGCAGCATCCCCGAGTATGCCTCGAACTTAAAATCCAGCCCGAGCGAGACTTTGACCTTTTCCAGAGCCCCGTCCGGCCGCAAGCCGTCCTGCGGCCAGCCCGAGCCCCCCATCGGCAGTGCGAGCAGATTCCTGCCTTCCGCTTTCCCGAGATCAACCGCACCGGCTCCGAATTCGCCCCAGACAGTCCGGCCGTTTCCATCCACGAGCTTTGATCCGAGCAAGCCGGGAATAACAATGATCGGGTTCCTCTCGGAGTGATCCGCCTTGGCCGCTGCGCTGTAGATCGCACCGAGATCTGGACTCCTTCCACTCGGGGCACAGCCAAAGACAAGAGGAAAAACCAAACAGGCCGTTATTCGAAGTTTCATGACCGTAGTCTCATCGGAACATGGCTTTCACCAATCGAATAATTCACGAATACCCGCTCCCATTCATTAGATAATGGGAATAGCATACGCTCCGAATGACTCTTCCTCGGGTCGCCCACCACACCGATCCAATCATCATGAAATTGCCATCCCCGATACGGAAATACACCCAATGGCTCCACGGAAAATGGCCCGCCGGCGGTGTCGAGCAGGCTCCCGCAGTCAACGACGACGGCACCTGCAACGTCGCTGGCGTCCGGGTTGTCGGCGATCTCACCGGCGTCCCTCTCCTGAAATTTTCCGCCGACACAGGTGCCAGGGCGGTGCAGGAAATTCTCGAAGAAAAGGACTTCGAGAAAGGCGGCGACACCTTGGACCTCGCCATCATCGGTGCGGGCGTGTCGGGGATCTCCGCAGCCATCGAGGCTTCCAAATCCGGACTCAACTACAAAATCTTCGAATCCGCCGAAGCCTTCTCAACCATCCGGAATTTCCCCAGGAAAAAACCGATCTACGCCTACCCGACCGACATGACCCCGGCGGGCGACATGCGTTTTGAATCCGACATCAAGGAAGACCTGCTCGTCGAGCTTGAGAAACAGCAGCAAGAGCACGGGATCGAAACCACCGAAGCAGCCATCCAAAAAATCTCCCGCTCGGGCGGCATACTGAAACTCCACACCAAGGCCGAACCCATCGCCGCGAAACGGGTCATCATCGCCATCGGGCGCACCGGAAATTTCCGCAAGCTCAATGTCCCCGGTGAGGGCTTGGAAAAAGTTTCCAATCGCCTCATAGACGCCTCGAAATTCGGCGACAAACGCATACTCGTAGTCGGCGGCGGCGATTCCGCCATGGAAGCCGCAATCTCCCTCGCGGAGGGAAGCGCAACCGTCGATCTCTCTTACAGGAAAAAGGAATTCTCACGACCCAAGGCCGAGAACGTCGAGAAGCTGAGCGATCTCGAATTGAAAGGGACAGTCACCCTCCACATGGGCACCAACGTTCAGGACATCTCCGAAGAAGAGCTCACCCTCTGCGGCGAAGACGGCTGCGACAAGGTGATCCCCAACGACTACGTATTCACACTCATCGGCCGCGAGGCTCCGCTCGGATTTTTCAGGAAATCCGGCATCCACGTCACCGGCGACAAGACCCCACGCTTCTACGCAACCATCGCCTTCAGCCTGCTCTTCTGCTTCTGGATGTACCACTGGAAAAAAGGCGGCAAACTCCCCTTCGGCGGCAAACTGCCGGAATGGCTCAACCCGCAGCCCGGCAGCTTGCTCGCCGGACTACAGGGCTGGTGGGATACCACTGGCACCATCGGGAATATCGCCAAGGGCGCAGCCTCCGATCCCGGCTTCTACTACTCCCTCGCCTACTGCCTCTGCGTTCTCATTTTCGGAATCCGGCGCATCCGTCGGCGCAAAACTCCCTACGTAAAACTCCAGACCATCACCCTGACCTGCATCCAGTGGATCCCGCTCTTTATCCTCCCCTACTTCGTGTTTCCCTACCTGGGCGCGAACGCTGCTTTCAGCTCCGGCGGCTTCGGCCAATGGTTCGGAGAAACCTTCCTCTCCAACGGACCGGGCACCGCTCCTGACCAATACTGGCGCGCCTTCGGCTTCATCCTCGCTTGGCCGCTTTTCGTCTTCAACCTCTTCACCGAAGCCCCCATGTGGGGATGGCTCATCCTCGGCTTCATCCAGACATTCGTGATCATCCCGCTCATCGTCTGGCGCTGGGGAAAAGGCGCCTACTGCGGCTGGATCTGCTCTTGCGGCGCGCTCGCGGAAACACTCGGCGACGCACACCGCGCGAAAATGCCCCACGGCCCGTTCTGGAACAAACTCAACATGGTCGGACAGGTCGTC
>CAJQKQ010000060.1 GCA_905478925.1 uncultured Verrucomicrobiales bacterium | reverse complement strand
ACCCGCAGCTTCTCGACCAAGGCCTCGCGCTCCGGGGTCGCGAGCAGGCGTATGGTTTCATTGAGCTTGCCCAGCTCGGCGCGCAGGCGCGGCAAATCGCGGAGCTTGGCGCTGCCGGCTGGCGGGTCGGCTTTGTCGAGCTGCCAGCTTTCACCGCGATGGATGAATGTCCGCCAATTTTCGCGGGCGCGGTGGAGAATGGAGAGCTCTTCGGTGACTGTCTCCAGCTCATCCCGGCGCATTCCGAGCAGGCGCCGCAGGCCTTCCTCGCCAATGGTGAATTCCTTGGATGGCTGGAGGTGGCTGCGATGCGGCGGATCCTTGAGCCAACCGTCCTTGGAAATCGCGCGCGGGTATTTTTCGATTTCCGAAACGCTGTCCACAGCCATAAGATCGCCATATAGGTGATGGAGATAGGAGCTGGCGAGATCGTGCTTGGTCTCGAAAAAGGAGGCGACGCTGCCTTTCTTCGCAGCGCCGGAAACGCTGCCAAGCTCATCAGAATTAACCAATGGCTCGTCGAGGTGGCCGAGGCGCTGCGCCTGGTCCCATGCCGCCTTAAAATCCTCCGGGAGCACGCTGCCACGTTGCTTCCCTAACAGGGTCTCCAGCAGCGGCCACCATGGCTCGGCGGCTTCCCTCACTTCGATAACGCGGGCGAGTGCGTCGGCTTTCTGGCCGCGTGACTTCAATGCGTCGAGCAGCGGGGATGGCGCGGCGCTCCCCTTGTGGTCGAGATCGTCGAGTTCACGACGAAGGCGAGCCTCGCGAGCTTCCAGTTCCTTGGTTTTATCCTCAAGCGGGCGCAGCTGGTCGCGGGCGTCGTTGACCAGAGCCTGGTAGGCGCGGGGCATTTTCGCGGCGGCATCCAGGGCGACGTTTTCCTCCCCGCCCTGCATTTGCGTGAGCCATTCGGCGGTCTCTCCAGGAGCAGACAGATCGAGGTCTTCGGCGAGCCGCAACCACTGCTTCCAGTTCTGCGTGCGCTCGTAGAGAAACTGCTGGGCGGATTTTTCGATCTCGCGTAGAGCATCGAGATCGCGGGAAATCTCCTCCTGCTCGCCGCGTGCCTCTGTGAGACGGGCGGTCTGTAGGTCGTTTCCGGCGGCGAGGCGGACTTTGTTGAGCTGGGAGTCGAGGCCGTTCCGCTCGATGATCGCGGCCTCGTAGTCGGCGCGCTGCTCAGCATTTTCCCGGCGTCCTCGTTCCAAAACATCTCGCCTTTCGTTCAGATTCTCGAGTTTGCGCTCATGGCTGAGCGCATCGAGAAGGTGAGCGTGGAGTCTAGCCTCGCGGCGGGCCTTCCGGTATTCCGTGTGGGAGTCGCCGATGCGCTTCAGCCTATCGAGCTGGTCGTGCATTTTTGCCAAGCGGTCTTGGGCGCGGCGGTGGGCATCGACACTGGCGCGGACGGCTTTCACATCCGGCAGCCCCGGCTCCAGAAGATACTCGCGGATGAATTTCTCGAACGACTCGACCGGCTGGAAGGCCATCGAGTTCGGTAGGGTTTTGTTCATCTGCGGACGGTCGAAGCCGAGGTGACCACGGGTGGCCATTTCCTCAAGGTACGAGCCTTGACGGTCGAACACGTCGCCGCCCAGATCGCGCTTCACGTGGACGCGGAACTCGTCCTCCGGCATAAAGGCGAGGGCGTCGGGGTCGAGATCACGGGTGAGGAAATTCTCCTTTTCGATGCGGTTCGGAATATTGAACCAGAGGGTCTTAGCTCTCGCGCTCGGCCCCTCGAACTCGATGCGCGCGCCCCATGTCTCGCGGCGGGGGCTTTCCTCCCCGTCCTCCTGCGGCCAAACGAATTCCAGCGCAGCCAAGGTGACTCCGGAGGGGCGGAGATAGCGCTCCTGACCATCGGCTCCCTGGGTATTGGTATCGCAGAGGCAGTAGCCGCGCAGCGAGCGCCCGCTGCCCGCGCCCGCGGCGGCTTTGTTAAAACGAGAGAGCGACTCGCCGAGCAAGACGAACTGGATGAGATCGAGCAACACGCTTTTCCCTGAGCCGTTCGCGCCGGTGATCAGCGAGAGGCCGGAGACATCGATGAAACGCCGGTAGCCATACCAATTGATGGCGATGATACGGCTGAGGTGGACTCTTGATGGCATTTCTTTAGTGGCTGGTGCCGAGTGATTTGACGGCAGGTTTGATTTCATAGGCCGTCTATGTCCGCTACGCTTCCATTGTGATCCGTGGAAGACTGGAGATCTGGGGATTCTTCGACGGGCGTGGAGGGTTCATAGAGGGCGGCTCGGGTGAGGCAGGATTCGAGGCTATCGAAGGGGATGACGCGAGGCAGGCTGGGGAGGATTTCGATGAGAGTTTCCCCGAGATTTCCAGCCCCTTCGGGCTTGTGGGTACGGATCAGGCGATGGCGTTTCAGGCGCGCAAGGAGGCTGTCGAGGTGGGTTTTCTCCGGCGGATCGATCTTGTCGAAGATATTACGGAAGCGTGTCCAGAGATCATCGACGGTGAGGACGACAGCCGAGCTGATCTCGTTGCTGCGATGATCGTCCCACGCACGCCACATGACGAGGAGGAGCAGGGTTTCGTCTTTGGAGAACTGGGAAAGCAGGTGGCAGGTTTCGGGGATGGGTCGCGCCTGGAGCAGGCAGAAATCATCATCCACGACCAACTCGAGACCGAGGGGAGCGAGATAGTCGGAGAGGTGCTTCTGATAATGGTCGCGGGCGAGCAGGAACAGGTCGCTGCCCGAGCCGCCGTCGCCAAGCAGGGTGCCGTGCCCGAGAAGCTCGGCGAGAATTTCACGGATTCCGGCGCGATCCTCCTCGGGAACGTCCGGCCAAAAGCTGGGCCATTGATTTGTCATAGATGCTGAAAAACTGAGACGGTAAAATTTTGGCTAGGTGCGGTTGATGGTGAAACGCTCGACGTGCCAGCCGGCGTGAGGATCGGAAGGGATCGTTTCGGGTTCGAGGCCGGCGATTTTCCCGGGGCCATCGACGAACCAGGAGACGCGCTTGCCATCGGCGGTGACGGCGCTGTCGTAGGCGGCGACGGCGAGGATGTCCAACATCTCATCGGTATCGGCGGCGGTGAACGTTTGCGTGGAAAGGGAGGTCGGGGACTCCGGCAGAAGCCGCGCGACGAGGCGGGCGGCGCGCTGCGGGGTGAGCGCGAGACGCTGGCGCTCGCGCAGCGCAGCCAAGGTTTCCTCCGAGCTTTCCGAGGTGCCGGATGCTTCGCCGCCGAAGCTCAGATCGGCGGGTGATTTGACGCGGCGGAGGCGGGCGAGGGATTCCAATCCGTAAAAAAATCTCACCTCGGGGACGAGCGGTTGGAAATCAGGATCTTCGCCACGAAGAGAGGCGAGACGGGTATCGGCGTGGCGGAGGTTAATCGCATCGCAGTAGGCTTTGACGATTTCCGGGCGGCGGCCGCGCAGCTCTGTCTGGTAGCGGTAGCGCTGCTGGGAAAGCTGATTGAAGGAGGCCATCCGGGCGTCGATCGCATCGGCCACAAGACGAATGGCAGCGAGGCGCTGCTCGAGAAGGCGCAGCGCCTTTTCCGCACGGTGGTAGGATTCGCTTTCGTCCCAGTGGTAATGGCTGGCTAGACCCTCGGCTAGGCGGGCTTTCACTAAAGGATCGTCGCGGCGGTCGGCGACCATGGAGCGCAACGCCTGGAGGCGGGGCAGCAGACCGCTTCTACGAAGAGCATCGTAGCAAACCATGTGCTGGCCGGCGCCGAACTCTGCATAGAGCAGGCGCAGGGTTTCCGCCGGGGAATCGGATAGGCGCTGGCGCTTGTCGAAAAGAGAGATGAGCTTTTCGACCCCGTGGAGCTGGATGACCGCGCTTTCGAGGCGCCCGTTCACATCCGTGACGGTGCCGCGCAGAGCATCCGCATCGTGCAGGCGGGCATCGAGGACGCCGGGGCGCTCGAGGGTTTCGCAGACGCCGCGAACCGTGTCGGCGAAGGTTTTCAGCTCCGCGATCTCGTCCTCCGCCAGCTCCCGGAGGAGCCGGAGCATGGGCCGAAGACCCGGGGAAATGAGCGTCCATCGCTCGTGCAGGCCGATTTGCTGATCTTCGAGCCAGGCGGCGTCGCAAAGCCGGTTGAAAAGCTGACCGGCGCGCTGGCGGGAGTCGCGGAGGGTGGCTCCCTCATCCTCATCTAGCAGCACATCCGGGTGGCTTTGCAGCACCTCGCGGATCAATGCGATGGCCTCGGAGTGCGGCAGCCGCCCCGCATCCCCGGCAATATCCGCAAGCCTGTCCGCGCAATCCACGTAGATCGCCACGGAAGGTCGGGTGAGGGGACGGAAAAAATCCCGGGAAACGGAGCCAAGGAGCTTTTCACTGAGGGAGGGGAGGATCATCTGAAGCGGGCAGCGATCATACAGCGCCAAGCGAGCCTGCGGCAACCTCAACCATTACAAACCCTCTATTCATGAAACAATCGCTTTTCAACGCCCACTTCGACAACTTCGAGGTCACCGAGAGCCTGGTGGACCCGAGATCGAACCAAAATTTTGAGGTTTACGGTATCATCCGGACGTTTCCAAAGCGCCCGGAAACTTTCAGTCTCGGCTTTCCCTTGCTGAAAATCTCGCAATTCTTTTCAAGAATTTCCCAACTCATCCATGAACAACCCACTCGTTACCCAGGATCTCTCCACCGTCTCCACCAACATCAAGGCTCTCGTCGCAGGGCACCTGGAGGATACCGGCGGTTTGCTGCGCCTTTCCCCGACCTTGGGTCTCGCCCGAATGCACCTACGACACTCTCTCTGAGAAAGCGATTTCCTGGCAGTTGACCGAAATCAAACGACTAGCTCGCAACGGCAACCCCGGGTGTCTTGGAATGCGCATTCTGCGGGAAGTCGAAGGTCAAGACGAGCGGTTCAGTTCCTGTGTTCTCGATTTCGACACCGCCGCGATCAAGCGCGGCCTGAGTGATGAATCCAATCTCGGGATAGAGTTCGCCAAGCTTCATGTCTTGGTGATATCGCACTTCGAGTTTTCCAACCCGGCCGCTTCCGCCATTTGTGTGGAACAGCGCGGGGCTCTCTGGGCAGAACTTGGTCTTGCTACCGGGCTCGACGATGAGGCGGAGAATTGAGGCCTTCTGGTCGCCGAGGAAATCACCGTAAACAATCCACTTTGCATCCACTCCATCGTCTGCAAATTCTTCGGCGACGATCGCCGGACGCGAATTCTTCTTCACGAAGTCCGGATCCTGATTCGCTTCGAAGTCGAAGGTGTCCACCAGGAACTCCCAGTCTTCGTGTTTGTCATTCGGATAGTCCTCTTCCCGGCAGGCGAAAAAGGCATCGGCGGCTCCGATGCGGCCGTCAAGCGTTCGGTCTTCGGCAAGGAAATGCTCATCCATCGTAACGTGCAGCTCGTGCGTGCAAAGGTCGGTTGGCGAATGAAGCACGCCGTTCGGCATCACAAAACCGTTATCAATGTGCATCATGGTATGAGGGGACAGATGGCGAACCCCATTGTAGTCCCCTTCTCCCCAGCGCTTCATGCACTCGAGGAAATCATCCTTCGTGACAAACGGATACAGCCCCATGGCGGTGGTGTGGTAATGCGACGGATCCACTCCGGGGTTGTCGTAAGAATTGATGTCATACACTTCCCACTTAGCCCAATGAAGATGATGCGGAATCGGGTTTAGATTATCGAACTTCTTGGACACAATCGGCCAGGTGGCCTCACCCAATAATGATTCGGAAAAGGCCGTGACTTTCTCACCCATGACGGCCTTTGGATTGATCGCAATCAAATCTTGAAGTGAGATGACTTGGCCGTTCGGCGTGAGGACGTGTGCTTCTCCTTCACGGAATGGCGCCTTTCCCGTGCGGGTGTCGATGACACCTGTCACAATGGGGACGGTGCAGCACATCCAAACTTCATCGAGACCCGTTCCATTCATGTAGTCCGGGTAGTACGATTTTTCATCCAGGCGAAGGCGCTTTCCTGGCGAACAAAATGTCCGACCGGCATAGCGGTGCAGAAGCTGCAGCACCCCGTCGTTCTGATTGAGGCAGTCATCGAGAATCGAATCCGATCCTCCATCGATCACATCTAGTTGGGGGTATTCGTGTAGTTTTCCCGCGAGAATTAAAATCGAATCAGCCATGGAGTGTGGATTTTGAAGATTTAGAAAGAGAGAAGCAAGAGTGAATAGCCTCGACTCGCGCGGATTAGTTCAAGGACACCTCCGCGACCGAGCCGCTCGTCATGCTCCGCTACTTCGGCCCGGAAGCAAATCCGGATGCTCCGGCAATGGGTGCGTATAAGAAATAATCTTGGCGCCACAGGCTCTGGACTGCTGCGGTTCTCATCCCCAGCTTTCGGGGTTGGTGTGGCTGCAATTGCAGCACCCGGCAGCTACCAGTTGACTTGGTGATCGACGATTTCCGAAAGAGCTGGAAATAAGAATCCCAGCAGTCCAGAGCCGCCGGCGGTTCAGAGCCAAGCGGCTTTCAGCACCTCGGCCTTTTTCAACGCGTCCTCCCCCAAGAGCGTCGCGTGCCCCATTTTCCGCATGCCTTTGGCGCGGCGCTTCCCATAGAGATGGAGCACGGCACCCTTGGTTTGCAGGAGGGATGTCCAGTCGGGAGGTTCGGTCTCGCTCGACCAGAAATCGCCGAGCAGGTTCAGCATCACACAGGGCGAAATCAGCTCCGTGGAGCCGAGCGGCAGGCCGAGGACAACCCTGAGCTGTTGCTCGAACTGCGAGCAAGCACAGGCATCCAGCGTGTGGTGGCCGGAGTTGTGCGGGCGCGGAGCCATTTCGTTGACGACAAGCGAACCGTCGCGGTTCACGAAAAACTCCACCCCGAGTATGCCCTGGTAATCGAGCGCTTCGGCGACCGTTGCGGCGATGGCACGCGCCTCATCCGCGACCTCCTTACGGATCACCGCCGGGACGATCGATACATCCAGGATGTGCTCGCGGTGCCGGTTCTCGGCGGGATCGTAGCTGCGCAGTTCGCCATCCGATGACCGCACGACCATTACGGAAATCTCTTTCTCAAACGGCACCCAACCCTCGAGCACAGCGCGTTTTTTGCCAAATTGTTGCCACACATCGGAGGGGCTCTCCTCCCCTGAAATTCTCAGCTGCCCCTTGCCGTCGTAGCCGAAGGCGGCGGTCTTGAGCACACCGGGGCCGCCCAGCTCGGCCATCGCGGCGGTGAGATCATCCAGGGTATCGACCACCCAGAAAGGGGCGCAGGGAATGCCGTGGTCGCGGAGGAAGTTCTTTTCCCGTTCGCGGTTCTGGCAGATCCCGACAGCGTCCGGAGAGGGAAACAGGCCGATTTTTCCCGCAACCCCGCGCATGGTTTGCAGCGGAATATTCTCGAACTCCACGGTCGCGACGGTCGCTTTCCCACAGAAATCAAGAAGTGCCTGGGGGTCGTCGAACGGCTTGTCGATTACCTCGTCAGCCACTTCCACGGCCGGAGCCTCTAGCCCGCCGGTCCAGACCACCGAGCGCACCCCCATCCTCCTCGCTGCCAGCGCAAGCATGCGGCCGAGTTGGCCGCCGCCGATCACGCCGACAACCTGTTGCTGATCCAATGGAAAAAATACCGATGCTGACATGGGGAATATGGAGAAGGGTGTTTCCAACCCCTTCGCGGAGGATTGGGATAGGTTAAGCTAGGATTGAGGAAGGGGACTTGGGTTGTGCAAAGGGGTTGGAAACACCCTTCTCCTTATTTATCAGTCGAGTTCTGGCAAAACCGCCGCATTCACCTTCGCCGTCTGGTTTTTCCTGAATTCGGAAAGTTTCGCCGCCAGCGCCTCATCACCGACCGCCAGCATCGCCACCGCGAAAAGCCCGGCGTTCGTCGCACCGGCCTTGCCAATCGCGAAGGTCGCAGTCGGAATTCCGGCGGGCATCTGAACGATGGAGAGCAGCGAGTCCATTCCTTTAAGCGCCTTGGATTCCACCGGCACGCCAAGAACAGGTAGCTCTGTCATCGCCGCAACCATGCCCGGAAGGTGCGCCGCACCGCCCGCTCCCGCGATGATACACTTGAGACCGTTCGCCTTCGCGCCCTGCGCATATTCGACAAGCTTTTCCGGCGTCCTGTGGGCACTAACGACCTCTGCGTGATATTCCACGCCGAAGTCCCTCAGGATCCGCGCCGCGTGCTCCATCGTCGGCCAATCCGACGTGCTTCCCATAATAATTCCGACACTCATGAAGCGGGGAGATTGCCCCGCAGGCGCATGCGCGTCAATATCAGCGTTCCTGCTTTCAACACCACCCTGATTCCCTACGTTCGCGTCATGCAGTTCAAAATCACCATCCTTGCCTTGCTCCTGTTTGCCCAGCCCGCACTTGCTGAAAAACAATGGTTCAAGGGAAACACCCATACGCATACGCTTTGGAGCGACGGCGATGACTTTCCGGACATGATCACGGATTGGTACAAGGAAAGAGGCTACGATTTCCTCGTCCTCTCGGATCACAACATCCTCAGCCGCGGTGAGCGCTGGATGAAAGTGGCCGATATCAAAAAACGCGGGAAGGGCGTCGGAGAACCGGCGCTGGGGAAATATCTGACGCGTTTCGGTGCCGATTGGGTCGAGCTACGCGGAGAAGCTTGATGCGGACAGCCTCGTCCACGCCATCCAAGCGGGGGATTTCTACGCCTCCACGGGCGTCAGCCTGAAAAGCGTCAATTTCGATCCGAAAACCAACATCCTCGAAATCATTATCGTCGGCAGCGACGATAAGGCAGGCAAGGTCACCACCAAGATCCACGGCACGCTGCGCGGCGAGGAAAGCGATCCCACCAAGGTCGGCAAAGAGCTGGCGTCCTACGACACGCGTATCATCCGCCACCAACTCAGCGGCAAGGAGTGGTTTGTCCGCGCAACGGTCACCTCCGAACACGACCACCCCCGGCCATCATTTTCCGACCAAAAGCAGAAAGCTTGGACGCAGCCGGTAAAACCAACGGTGAAATAGACGCCAACTGAATTGTCGGCGGAGGTCACATCAGCGCCGCAAACTGCAAGGGCTCCAGGGTGAGCTTCTGGGTGGCGACGATGGATTTCCCGGCGACGATATCGGTGAATGTCTTGCGCATGCCGAGCTGGCGGAGGCGGGTCGCGGGGAGATCCTGGTGCTGCTCGGAGAAATTCGCCAGGCAGAGGATGCTCTGGCCACCGTAGCTGCGGAAATAGCCGAAGACGTGGTGGTTCCCCGTATCGACGAACTCCGTGTGGCACTCCTGGAAGGCATGGTTGTTCTTGCGGATCTGCGAAAATTTCAGGAAGCCGCTGAAGATGCGCGCCTCGACGGTTTCCGGATCTTTCCGGAGCTCCGCCTTGTCCCAGTCCAAGGCCGGGCGGTGCATCCAGCGATCGTCGCCGTCCTTTTCAGGGTCGCTGGGGTAGTCATAGTCGTTGGTCTGCCCGATCTCGTCGCCGAGGTAGATGAGCGGGATCCCGCCGATCGTGAAAATAATGCCGTGGAGAAGCAGGATGCGGCGGATCGCCATCTCAGTCTGTTGCTCATCCTGTTCGAAAAGCGCTTTCTCCAGACCGCACAGGGAGGCGGCGGTGCCGCAGATCCTCGCATCTCCCGTCTGCGGGTTGTGCTGAAACATTTTCCCGCGCGCAAAACTGTCGCCCTCTCCGGAAAAGAAGCGGTTCAGGAACCAACGATGATCCTGCGGGTTGACATTGATTTCCCAGAAATCCCTGTCCTCAAAGCCCCAGCCGATGTCGTCGTGGCAGCGGATGTAGTTCACCCACGAGCAGCCGTGCGGGAGCTGAAAGCGCTTGGGCAGGCAGTGAGAAAGGATCGTCGCATCGCGCGTGGCGATCGAATTCCACAGCTGAACCATGAGCGGCGGATTGTAAGAAAGGTGGCATTCCTCCTCGGAGACGTATTTCTTGATCTCGTCCGGCGCGACGATGGCCTCGGACTTGAAGACCAGCGCGGGAGCGGCGATCCGTGCCAACGAGTTGAACGCCTGAATGAGCAGATGGGCTTTCTCAAGGTTCTCGCAGGAGGTGCCTTTTTCCTTCCACAGGAACGGCACGGCATCCATCCGCACCATCTCAACCCCGGCGTTTGCGAGGAATAGCATCTCGCCCGCCATCGCGTTGAAGACATCCGGATTCGCGTAGTTGAGGTCCCATTGAAAATTGTTAAACGTGGTCCAGATCCACTGACCAATGCCGGTACGGTAGGTGAACGAGCCGGGGTGAGCGTCCGGGAAAATTGGCCGCAGTGTTTTCTCATACTGATCCGGCTCGGTGCGGTTCGGGTACATCCGGTAGTACTTTCGGAACTCCTCGTCACCCTTGATCGCCTTCTCCGCCCACTCGTGCTCATCGGAGGTGTGGTTGAAAACGAAATCCAACACCAGGCTCATCCCGTGCTGGCGCAGCTCCGATGAAAGCTCCCGGAGATCTTCCATCGTGCCGATGGCAGGATCCAGTTCACGGTAGCTGCTGATCGCATAGCCGCCGTCGTCATCACCGGCCGGGCTTTTGAAAATCGGCATCAGGTGGAGGTAGGTCACACCGAGCTCGTTGAGATATCCGATCTTGTCGCGCAGGCCGGCAAGATCGCCGGAAAAGAGATCCACATAGGCCATCGCGCCGACCACGCGGTTCGACTGGTACCAGTGCGGGTGCCCCTCCCGGATCGCATCCAGGCTTTTCAGATCCGCATCGCGATCCAGCCATGATTGGGCTGCCGTCTGCAGGATGCGCTCCACGTGAAAGAAGAAATCATAGCTCGGCCCGTAGATTCTCCACAGCAGGTCGAAGAGAACGGGGAAATGGTCGTCGAGCCTAGCTTCGAAAGCCTGCCATTCCGCAGTTTCGACCTCCTCCGAAAAGGCCTTGTGAAGCCTGGGCAGGAGACGGGCGAGCGTAAGTCGGCTTTCTCGGGCGGTGGGTGTGGCTTCGGAAGTGATCATGAAAATGCGAGCGCTGGGGGAATCGGCCGTTGTAGCCGCAACGCAGAGATTATGCCAACGATCGCCGGGAGGGCAAACCCTTAGGATTCACGCTGTCGTTCCCCCTCCTCCTTCAGCCGCCGCTCAAGATAGAACGGAGCGAAGGGCAGCAGCGAGCAGACGAAGGCGAAGGCGACTTTTTTCAGCGGCCATTTCCTATCCGCCCAGGCATGGAAAAGGGCGAGACAGAAAAGTAAGAAAAGGGCGCCGTGCACCATTCCCGGGGTTTGGATCGCTTCCTCATCGCCCAGGATGCGCTTGTGGTAAATGGCGAAATACAAGAGCACGAGGAAGGAAACACCTTCGGCGAAACTGGCGATACGGAGAAGCAGAAGCGACGACATGGCGGAGAGACTTCCGCACCCGGCGGAGAAATTCAAGCCCGCCCTGTATCCACAGCTATCCCCATGATGGCGGTTGACCGCAGGGCTGCCTTGCGGGCAAACTGCGCACGTGCCGGAGGACGATGACGAGAACCCGATTTCCGAGATCAGGCGTGCCATCGCGGCCAATGATGGCTCGGCTCTCCTCGCCGCGGCCGAGAACGTCCACTACGCGGATCTTGCGGATCTCTACGAGCACCTGGAGGACGATGAGCGCGATTTCCTTTTCAAGACGATCGGCCCGGAGCTTGCCACCGATGTCGTCGCGGAGTTGCCGGATTCACTGATTGAGGAATCGCTCAGCCATTTCAAGCCCGCCCAACTGCGGGTGCTGCTGGGAAACCTCTCCGACGATGACCGGGTCGACATTTTCCAGGTCGTCTCGGAGGAGGAACAGGTGCGCTTCTTTTCCCTGCTCGGCCCGCGCGACAGGGAACTCACCAAGAGCCTCCTGAAATACGACGAGGACTCGGCGGGCGGGCGGATGACCACACAGGTGGGCCGCATCACGGCCGACATGACGGTGAAACAGGCGCTCGCCGTCCTGCGCCGCGACCGTGAGGACACCGAAACACTCGCCCGAATTTTCGTCATCGATGAGCAGGGACGCCTCGCCGGCAAAGTCCGTTTGCGCGACCTCGCTTTCAACACCTGGGACACGCCGATCCGCGACATCCTGGATGATGCCGACGAGTTCACGCTCGCCACCGCGGATCAGGAGGATGCGGCACGAATGCTCTCCCGCTACGACCTTGTCGTGCTTCCGGTCGTGGATGAGTTCCACCACCTGCTCGGCGTCATCACTTACGATGACGCTCTCGAAATCCTCCAAGAAGAGTCCACCGAGGACATGGAGAAGCTGGGTGGTATCGGCGGTGAACAAACGGAACTCACCTATCTGAATACCTCGGCCGCCATCCACTACCGGAGGCGAGTGATCTGGCTCGTAGGCCTTGCCTTCGTCTCCATCCTTTCCGGCTACGTGATGTTCCGTTTCAGCGGGGTGCTGGAAAAGGCCTTCGTGCTTTCGCTGTTCCTTCCGATGGTGGTCGCTGCCGGAGGGAACGCAGGAGGACAGGCGGCGACCATGGTGATCCGGGCGCTCGCCCTCGGTGAGATCGGAACGGGCACCGCGCTCCGCATTGCCTGGAAGGAAGCAAGGGTCGGGATTTTCCTAGGAGTAACCCTGGGTATCTCAATCGCCGGATTCATTGCTGTGATCCTCCCCCAGTTCCATCCAGAGGCGCCCACCACTTTTTCTTTCCTCAAACTCTCCTTTGCCGTCGCCACCGCGATCACTCTCCAGGTTCTTTCCGCGACCACCCTCGGCGCACTGCTGCCGATCACTGCCCGCGCCATCAAGCTCGATCCGGCAGTCGTTTCCGCCCCCTCGCTGGCTTCCATCGTCGATGTCTCCGGAATGTTGATCTACTTCGGCACCGCCGCTGCCATCCTCGGCCTTTGAATCTCTCTTCATTGAAGTTTGAAGTTTAAGGTTAGAAGTTTTACGCTCTGCGTATGGACGCCCTGATCAAACACCTCGAGAACCAAGAGGAACTCAGCTCACGCGAAATCGAGGTCGCATCGAACCTGCTTCTGGACGGCACGGTTCCTGACGAGAAAAAGGGGAGACTCCTCCTCGCACTGGCAGAAAAAGGCGAAACCCCTGCGGAGATCGCCGGCTTCGTCGAAGCCTTCCTTGAACACGCGGTCGACCCAATGATATCAGCAATGGATCTTGAAGGACCCACCCTCGATGTCTGCGGTACCGGCGGCGACAAGCTGAACCTTTTCAATGTTTCCACCACCGCGATGTTCCTCGCCGCAGCCGCCGGAGCCGTCGTGGTGAAGCACGGCAACCGCGGCATCACCTCAAAAAGCGGAGGCGCGGATGTCCTGGAAGCGTTGGGAATCCGCATCGACCTGCCGCCGGAAGGCTTCCGCCACTGCCTGAAGACCGCGGGCGTAGGTTTCCTTTTCGCGCCGAACTACCACCCGGCCTTCAAAGCCGTGGCCGGGGTCAGGAAACAGCTCGCCGCAGACGGTCACCGCAGCATCTTCAACCTAATCGGCCCCCTGCTCAACCCCGCCCGTCCGGAATGCCAGCTGGTGGGCGTCGCCGACCGCTCGCTCTGCCCCGCCTTCGCGGAAATTCTCCAGCGGCTGGGACGAGAAAGCGCATGGGTGGTCAGCGGCGTGGCACCCGGAAACCGTAGCGTCGACGAGGTCTCGATCATGGGCGCCACCAGGATCTGTAAATCGGGAGCCTACCAGGATCTTGAGGACGAGGAGATCAATCCCGAGGATTTCGGCATGCGTAAGGCCAGGCTGGAAGACCTGCAGGGAGGGGACGCCAAGACCAACGCATCCATACTCGAAGCCATCCTTTCCGGAAAGGACACCGGCCCGAAATGCGATATCGTGCTATTGAATGCCGCCGCAGCCCTGACTTGCGCGGGTCTCGCCGACCACATCGGCGATGCCATCGAAACGGCTCGCGAGACGATCGTTTCCGGCGCCGCACTCGAACGACTCCGACTCCTGCAGGCGGCTTCCAACTGAGCCCAGAAGCGGGCCTATCCCGCATTCCGGGATATTCGCTGACCGCACGCCCGTTCTCTTTTTCTCACAAACATCTTGACGCTGCGGACGCATCCCTCTTCATTCCGCCCGCCTGCAATTTTTTGTGCGTGCCCATCTAATGGGTGAATTGTCTCCATATCTCTCGTTCCATAGCCTCTCAGCTCCCCATGTCTTCCAAACCGACCGCTAAAAAGACCGCCGCGATAAAACCGAAGAAAGCCGCCACCAAGGCGAGCCCGGCGAAGAAAGCTCCCGTGAAGAAAGCTCCCGTGAAGAAGGCTCCCGTGAAGAAGGCTCCCGTGAAGAAGGCAGCACCGAAAGCCAAGGCCGCAAAAGCCAAGCCTGCGCCGAAAAAGGCACCTGCAAAGAAGGCAGCAACGAAAGCCGAGACGGCCGCATCCAAGCCCGCTCCGAAGAAGGCCCCGGCGAAGCCCGCCAAGGCACCGGCGAAGCCCGCTCCGAAGAAGGCACCGGCGAAACCCGCCAAGGCACCCGCCGCAAAAAAGGAAAAAGCCACCAAAG
>CAJQKQ010000059.1 GCA_905478925.1 uncultured Verrucomicrobiales bacterium | reverse complement strand
TCGGTGCCCGCGCACATTCCCAGCGGAGCATTGAAGCGCGCATTCTCACCGGTTCCGTCCGTGGCACCCCAGATACCTGCTTTGCCGGCGATCGTGGTCAGGTTCCGTCCAGGTCCACTCTGCGGATGATGTGGTTTCCCGTATCGCTGACATACAGATACCCGGCGGGTGCGAATGCGATCCCGCTCGGGCTGTTGAAACGCGCCGTCGCCCCGACACCGTCCAACTCGCGCGGGACAACCGTGTAGCCTGATCCGTAGTCCACAGAAATGTCGTCGGCGCCGCCTAGGTTCCCGGCGATCGTGCTGACCGTGCCGTCGGGTTTCACCTTTCGGATGCAATGATTTCCGCTGTCGGCAACAAAGAGTTCGCCGGAGGATGAGATCGCAATGTCCGCAGGGAAGCGGAAACGCGCCTCGCCACCAACTCCGTCAACACCACCTGCAACACCAGGTTCCCCAGCCAGGGTTGTGACCACCCCTGCATCGGAAATTTTTCGGATCACATGGTTCCGTGCGTCACAAACTAAAACATTTCCCTGTGCATCCCGCGCAAGACCCATGGGATCATTGAAAACAGCACCGGCACCGGTTCCGTCACGGTGCCCGGCCTGGCCGTGTACCCCAGAGACCGGCGAAATAACGCCTTCCCCGAACACGGGCGGAGCCGCTGCCAGGATAAAGGACATAACAAATAAGCGCTTCATCATTTTAAATCTTCGGGAGCCCTTCTTCTCCTCAAGCGACCGGCGTAAGGTTGCTCCTTCTCGTCTTCCGCCACTTCCGGGCTGATGAAATCATCTGTGGGTTGTAGCGTCCTGCCACGGGTATCGAAGAGCTCGCCTTTGTTGCCGCGTTTCACATCCGCAACCTTATAGACCGGGCCGTTGCGTTTCAGCGAATCCGTCCCGTATTCCCCGGAAGTCGCCTTGCGGAAGAAGGTCTTCATTTCCTCGGTATTGAAAGGACGCGAGCCGCGCCGCCCGAAGACCACGGTCTGGTTGCCGCTCTCATCCACGACGCGATCCCGATCCAAGCCACGCGAAATCGTGACCGCAGCCGCCTTGGTCGGATAAGTTGCGATCAGCTTCGGGTTCGGAACCGGCGAGAAGCCCATGTGCCCGGGCACGTTCTCCGGAGAGATCATCTGGACTACCCGCATGCCGTTGTGGCCGTCCGCAACAAGCGCATACATCGAGGCACTGACCGATCCGATCTGCACATCGCGCACATCGTTGAGCTTGCCGCCGGCACTGAAGTTTTTGATAAAACGGGGCTTTTCAGGATTCTTGATATCGATCATCGCCAAGCCCTGCGAACCGTTCGCCACGTAGAGGTATGTCCTCGCCGCGTAGAGGCCATTCGCATCACCCAACGAAACAGCAGCACCCGGTATCGGCTTAGGATTGGCAGGCTCGGAAACGTCGAAGACTTTCAGGCCATCGGCATCCGTCACGAAAAGGTAGCGCCACTGGAGGGTGGAATTCCGCGCACCGCGTAGAGCCGAGCCGGAGTAACCGCCGGCCAGAACCGGTGCCAAAGGATCCGACACATCGACAACCGACAGCCCTTTCGCCGTGGTGATGTAAATCCACTGCCCGGTCATGTAGGCATGCTGTGCGCCGTCGAGAACGCCGTTGGGATTGAACGACACGTCCTTCTTGATGAAATTGTTGTCCGGATTCCCGTCCAGCATCATCGAAACGTCAGTCACGATCAGACCTTCCTTTAGATCGGTGATGAAGGCATATCCGTGGTAGGAGGCGATCGGCTGCTCCTCGTTTTCCGGCAGACGCTTGCGCTTTGGATCGTTGATCAGCGTGCTCGGCAAGGCGACCGATGTCGCAAATGAGGTATTGAAGAAGGTGTCGTGCCCCAGCGGCGAGAACGGCGTTGCGACGATGCGCTCGGAGAAGTTCTTGTTATCGATGTTGGCGATATCGAAAATGCCAAAGCCCTTTTTCCCGAGCGCCGCGTAGAGATATTCGCCGCGATGCTGGAGATCGGTCACACCACCCTTCGCATGGTGATGGTGAGACGTCTTCAGGACGGATTTATTATCGAGGTGCTGCTTGAAATAATCCGGGTAAGCATAGCGGTGCAGGTGGCTGCCAATCACCGCCTGCGGCTCGGTCCGTTCCGTCCAAACCACGCCGTTCAGGCCGTGGTGATCGGTGCCGATATAGGCGAAGCGCCCGAAGAAGTTCACCGTTCCCGTACCGAAACCGAGCAACTGGGTCATGACCGCGTTGTTGTCGTTGTTTTCCGAAATATGGCAGTCGGAGCAGTTCTTCGTCGTTCCCACTCCGCTGGTGGTGTGGGCGAAATGAGGATTGAAAGCCTGACCCGAATACCCCTCGGAGGAGACGGTCTGCTGCTGGGTGTAGAACCACTCGCGGTTCGACCCCTGGGAGCCGACGAGCATCGCACTCGATGAGCGCAGAACGGCGAGCCGGTTGCCTTTCACCGTACTGTCCTTGCCGAGCATGAAGACATCGTCGCGCACCACCTGCGGGTTGTAGGACGAGTAGTTCCGGGTCGTGGTTCCCTCAAATTTGTTGGCGGCCATCTTGTAGTTCGCCTCCATCGGGATGTGGCAGCCGAAACAACTCGTGGCCCATGCCGTGTGGCATGTCTGGCAGTCCATTTCCGCGTTGCTGTGCGCCAGTTCCTGTTGGCATTTCTTCGGATCGTCCGGGACCGATCCCCAGCTCTTGCCATCGCGCTTCAGCGTCTTGGCGTAGGCGCTCATGACATTGTAGTGGTCGGATCCCGGTGTGACCGTATCGAGCGTTTGCGGGATCTCCCACACCAGCCCTTTCTCCATCGAGGATTGCTGGTAGAGCCGTTTCCCGTCCGCACTCCTGCGGAAACGCGGACCGAAGGGAGTGTTGCTTTCGGTGAGGTCGATCGGCTTGATCTTTCCGTCTTTCATCAGTTCCCCGCCCATACCCGTTGTGATCAGGGTAGGCCGGGCGGTGGTGGTGCCGTGGCAATCGATGCAGGTGATCGCCGTCGCGGCACGCGGCTCGACATAGAGCAGGCCGTTGCCGTGGACATCGTTGAGGAAATGGCAATCAACGCACTGCATACCGAGCGCCAGGTGGACGTCCTTCATATGAACCGCCTTTTTGAACTTGTCCTTGTCGCTGTGGGAAATCTTGTCGCCATCTTTGGTCAGGAGGTTCCCTTCGCGGTCTTTCTTGAACACCGCCCGGAACACCCAGCCGTGCCCATGGTAATCAGCGAATTGCGTGTCCTTGAGCTTGGGGTTCATCTCGGCGACTTTTTCCAAGAAATTAACATCACCCCAAAGGCCGCGTGCGGCGGCAGCTTCGGGATTTCTCCGCAGGGACTCCACCATCTCCTCGTCGGTGGGGTATCTCTGCTTCTTCGGATACATGTGCTCCGCGTCCGACTCCTGATCCCACCAAGTGTAGCCGAGGTAGGGGTTCACGAACATGTTTCCTTGGTGCATGTGGCAGGTCATGCACTGGCTCGACGGGATGCTGCGCGTGAACTTGTGTTCGATCGGATGACCTTTCTCCTTCTTCGAAATCATCGGATCGGGATTGAACGAAAGTCCCTGGTTCCCGTAGGCGCTGTACCAGCCGGAGTTCGAGGGCGAGCGATCGTTCGCATACACTACGTGGCAGGCCGTGCAGCCGCTCGACCGATAGTCGCCGGGTCTGTCATTCGACCCGAAGAAATCCAACAACGGATCGTGAAGCCGAGTCTTGTGCGCACCGATGATCACCGGATCGACCCGGGAAATGGTACCGAGGCCGCGTTCGCCAAGACGCCGGAACGGTCTGCCCGGCGGGTCAAAAGGATCGGGATTTCCCAGATCCAGAAGCCTTGTCCCGCCCTTCTCGAAGATGCGGTAGATGTTCCCCGTCTGCCCGACGTTGAAACGAGGCAGCGGGAAAATTTCCGCCACGATGCCCATCTTCTTCATCTCCTCCTTTGAATACTTGAACGGGCTTTTCAGTGCCAGGGAAACGCCATTTGCACCGTAGGCCTGACCGAAAATCGAATCTTTAACCGGGAAGCTGCCGTTGTTGTAAGCCGCAGCACCCCAGAGCATCGCACCGTGGCGCATCATGCTGTGGCCGACGTTGTCCACCTCCTGCGCATGGCAGTCGCCACAGGTTTTCTTGGCTACGCGTAGGTCGCCCGGATTCACGAACTGGATGAACTCCGGGGATTCATGATTGAGCAGCACCGTGCTGTCGCTCGGGTTCGCGGAACTCTCAAAAAACACCGGATTGCGCGGCACAACGTGCGCCTGTCGCATCGTCAGACCCGGGGTTGGATCGCCGCCGTGGCAATCCGTGCAACCGAGTCGCACGAACTCGCTGCCGTGCGGATCGTGCGAATTTTCGTGGCAGTCGATACAACCACGGCTTTTCGCCATCTGCGTCGCCTTCGTCTGATCCACCTTGTTGGGCTTGGGGATCGCAACCGCACGCGGCGCGGACTCCACCGCTGCGGTCGGCGGGCCGAAAAGCCTCTTGTAAACGGCATCCTGCGAATAGGCAGGCAAGGCCAATGCCATGCCGACCAGGAGGTGAGCGATCCGAATGCGAGTGTGTAGCGATTTAATCATTAGAAAGTCATGGTTGCGCCGAGAAAGCCGCTATAGAGCACCCCGTCGATATCTCCAGTTGCTCCGGTAGTGAAGCCGCCCACCCCGGGTGAAGTGGTGCGATAAATATCCTTGAGGCCGTCGCCGGGAAACAGAAGACCGATACCCGCGATGACCTTGAGGTTCTCAGTCAGGAAAGGCCGGTGCTCCACTCCGAAACTCAAATCCCAGCCGATCTCGCGGTCGATCCCGTCCGTGAGCAATGCTTCGGATAGAGGGTCCGTTTCCATGAACATCATGTAGTTGAGGTTCGCGAATAAGCGCGTCCTAGGGGTCATTTCCCATTCCTCCCCGATACCGACGATGAAGATGCCCGGATTCACGAAACTCGACTGACCGAAAAACTTGTTAGACCGGAGATTGGGGATCAGGCTCAGGCGCTGCTTGAGGGCGACTGCTGTGCCGCCGAGGTTCGGCCCCTGCCTCTGCCAGTAGCTGAACGGCCCGCCGATAAGATTCGGATTATCGACGATGGAGTCCCAGCCCGTGGCCTTGCTATCGGTGGCGTCGTCGTCTCCCGATGCCCAGAAAAACGTAAGCTTGTGCCTCATCCAATCGGTGTCGACCGAGATCTCAAGCGCCGCCATCCATGCGTCGATGTCCACCGATCCACCTGCGAGGCCGTTCAGGTCGTCTTCGCCGAAAACATGGTAGAGGGAATGGCTGATGTTCATTCGACCGATGTGGCCTTCCCCATTCCAGCCAAGGTAATATGCCTCCAAGTCGTGCGGAGCGATGGTGCCGATCGGAGTCGGGCGGACAATATTTCCCGCACTGTCAAAGGTCAGGCCGGAATCACTGCCCTTGTCCCAGTTCGCAAGAAAACTGACCTGGGCGGTGTAGCCCTTGAAGAGCAAATCCTGCCAGTAAAGGTTGGCGACGAACACGTTCTGGTTGCGGTCATCCCATGTGTTGAGCTCCGAGAAGGACTCCTTTTCAAATAAGTCGAAGAAGGCGAGATTATACTGAATGCGGTTCTTCTGCAGGTTTCCGAATAGGCGGTAGCCCCAGTTCGAATCAAAGAACACATGGCCACGGAAATCCGCGTTGAAGATCTGGGTACCGACCCGCAGGGCCGCGAAGTCGTAGTTTTCCGAAAGGTCGAGAAGGTGCGCCTCAAAGAAAAACTGTTGCAGGGCGATGTGGTTCTCGAAGCGCTCGGTGGCGTCCGACCCGCGGAAGTCGCCGTTGGCGGGGAAGAGGAGCGGATCGAGGTAACTGTCGATGTCACCGGGATTGATGCCGCCGGGGTTGCTTCCAAAGGAATTTCCCGGAGCGCTGCTGGTGGACTGACTGAGGCCGCGCGGATCGGGCGAGATCAGGGTTGTCTCGTCCACCGAGACATAGTTCGTATTGAAAACCGGTTGGATACGGAACAGCCATTCGACCGGTTTGAACGAGGTTTCTCCCTTGAACAGATCGAAGGTCAGGCTGGTGTTCGTAACGATTCCCGCCTGCTCGCCACGGCCGAAAAATTCTGCACTGCCACCACGAGCCGTGCTGACACCAGCGGGGGTCGGGATGGTGCGCACCTCGAAGTCAGAAAAGCTCTGCAGAGTGAAGTTAGCGAAAATGTCCTGCCCATAAACCGGGATGTCGCCCTTGAATTTGCTCTGGTAATACGGGTGCCAGAGATAAGGCGTATCCCTTTCGTATGGGGTCTCGGCAATGTTGTCATCAAGGTAGCGATCCCATTTCCCGGTCGCGATGTTCCACCGATCCTCTACCGATTCCGTATTCGGAGCATCCTCCACATGTTCGTGATGCCCTGCGTGCCAATGTTCGTAGATGCGATCCTCGAAGCGGACATCGCCGCGCGGCAATTGGTATGCTTTGGAGATGTCCGGATCGAAACGCTCCATGATATCCGCCTCCGCGATTTCGATGTCCAACCGGTTTTGCTCCACCCCGCGGCGCGGCAGCACCATCCCGTCCGGTATCTTCGGGATAAACCTTTTCCCCCATTTCGCCACCCCGGCATCGCGGTCGAAAAACCGCCTGTTATCCGATGCTGCGTCTTCGGCAAAAAACGGCCGTTTCTCCAAACCCGACTCGTTGAAAAAAGGATTATCTGCCTTAACCGCGTCCGCCGTCTTAACCGCGTCCGCTGACTTAACCGGTTTTTCTTTCTCTACCTTTTCGGTATTCCAGCCCTGCCCCGGATCGGGGTTGAACTGACTCGGAGGGAGCGGAGCCTCCTCGGTGACGATGGTCTCCCTTTCGATGTGGATTCGCGGGAGCGGCGATCCGGAACTCGAGTATGGTGTTCCGGCATCAGGCGAAAACTCTGTAGGCGACCTTGGCACCGAAGTGGCGGAGTCCTGTTGGGCCGTCAAGCGATCCGGCCTATCCTCGCCGGACTCCAAATCCCATTCCGGGGTTCGCCGGTGCGGCGGGTGATAGCAGGTAGTCATCAGCATGACACCCACGCAGGTTACCGTAAGCCGTCCGCTTGTTCTCAGCCTAGCGGCGTTCATGGGTTGCTGATGTCCATGGTTCGGGTTGGTCTAGGGGGCTTTGGGAAGGGATTTCGCCACGGTGTCGAGTTTCCGCACAAAGGCTCCGGAGACAACGGCATCGAATGCCTTGGGCGGCTTCGCTGCATCAAAAAGATCGTTGATTGGGACGTTGCCAATGGCCTTGCCCTCTCCGGACTTCGCTACGGATTCGTTGAGCCGATCAATTGCCAGCACAAGGCGCTCGGAATAGTGGCCTGTCGCCCACATGCGGTAATCCTTCGCCACCGAGTCAAAGGCATTCGCTCCGAACGGCTCGCGGTTCCTGACGAGCCTGATCAGGATTGCCTGCGCCTGTCCCTTGGCGGCGGCTTCGGTAGAAACGCGCTTTGCGTAATCATCAGCCTCTTTTACTAGGTTCTCCCCCGTTCCGGAAAATTTGGCACCGCCCGCCTTGAGCAATTCCTTGATCGCCGCGATTTGCGCATCCCTGCGGGCACTCGGCTCGCGGACTGCCTGTGCCGCAGCTTCACGCAATGCAACCGCCTGCCCCACAAGCCATGTCTGGGTATTGGAAAAATCCTTCTCCTCGCGCCAATGCTTCGGCTCCGCGACAAGCAAGCCGTCGAGTTCGAAGACCAGCGGCGGGTGCTTCGCAGCGACCAGGTCATCGCTGAGATTCTGATGACATGCCACACAGTTGTTCGCGCGCTGGTAGGCACTACCCAACTGCCGCATCCCCAGACGGGTGAGCGCGTCCCTCGGATATTCCGGCCGGGTGTGCGAGAGAATCCAGTTCTCCGCACCACCGTGGCAATTCGCGCAACTAACACTCTTCATCTCCTCCTCACGTTTGGCCGCAGCCGCAAACATAGATGGGGCTACCTGTTTGTTAGGGGCATGGCATACTGTGCAACTTTTCGATTCAGCCGCATTTTCTATACCGAGTTGTGCCGCCATCGCCCGCGACCTGCCGTTGCCAAGCGTCGCAGCCGAAGCGGTGTGCGGATCGTAGTTTCTCCAGATCGTGTGGGCTCCCCGGTTCAGCCCGGCACCACCGTGGCAGCCGCTTGTGCTGCATGAACCTGAACCAAGTACTTTCGACGTTCGCGCCGGGTCAGCGGATACAGCGCTGGCAAGGCAAACCGAAACCCACGCGACAAACATTTGCGAACCCCTCTTCATCCGCCAAACCTTGGTATTTTTGGTAGCAGGATGGCAAGCCATTTTGATAATTCAGCCTATATCAAGCACCCGAACTCAGACTTTTCAGAAAAATCGACGCCCTTCTTCTTGCTAGAATGTAAATTACCATCGACAGCTTTTCCATAAAGTCATAACGTGCGTCAGCCTAATGAGAGGCGTATTGGTTGTGAACTTGGAAAACTTGTTAGGACTTATCAGCGCCAGTCCCCTACTGACTGTCGGGCTGACCGGAGGATCAGTGATGATCGGATACCTCGCCACCCAGTGGTGGGCGGTGAACAGCAGGTCGCGTCTTGAGAAAAAGCGAACCAACCTGGAACTCGATATCCTCAGGAAAAAGATCGATGCCCTCGACAAGAAAGCGGCCGCCGGACCCGATGTCGCCTGGAACGGCTTCCGCAAGTTCACCGTTACCAAAAAAGTGCTGGAGTCGGACGACACGTTTTCCTTCTACTTGGAGCCGCACGATGGAAAACGTCTTCCGCCCTTCAAGCCGGGTCAGTATCTAACCTTCCAGTTCCACCTACCGAACAAGCCGAAGCCGGAGATCCGATGCTACTCGCTCTCGGACGGCTCAATCAGCGATGAGCATTATCGCGTCACCATCAAGCGCGCCCTTCCGGACAAAAACCACAGGAATTTCGACCCGGAAAAAGTCGGCCTCATTTCCAGTCACTTCTGCGACAGCGTCAACGAAGGGGACATCATCGATACGAAGGCTCCTTCCGGGAAATTTTTTCTGGATGTGGAGGTCGAGCGACCCGTCGTCTTGATTGGCGGAGGCATCGGCGTCACACCGATGATCGCGATGTCGCGCTTCCTAACACATCTGAAGGATCCGAGGGAGATCTATTTCTTCTTCGGTGCGCGCAGCGGCAAGGACCACATGTTCCGTGAAGAAATGCTCGAGCTTCAAAAAACGAATCCGAAAATGCGGCTGCACGTTTGCTACAGTCGCCCGGATACGGAGGACGAGCTAGGGAAGTCTTACAACCACGAGAGCCGCGTCACCGTGGATCTGATGAAGGAGATTCTGCCCTCCAGTAACTACCAGTATTTTCTCTGCGGACCCGGCCCTTTCATGGACAGCCTCGTGAACGGTCTCTACGAATGGGGAGTTCCAAAAAAGGACGTGAACTTCGAGGCCTTCGGCCCTTCCACTGTAAAAGTCGGACCAAAAACCCCTTCCGCGCCGTCCGAAGCCACCGCCGGCCAACTGGCTTTCGAGGTGGAATTCGCCAAGTCGGGCAAAAAGTTAAAATGGGATCCACAGGCCGGCAACCTACGCGACTTCGGCAGCGACAACGGCATCGACATGGGAGGCTTCTGCGGTGCTGGAAGCTGCACCGAGTGCATGGTCGCCATCAAGGATGGTGACGTCGAATACCCGGATGGGGGCTGCGACGTCGAAGACGGATGCTGCCTGCCCTGCCTCTGCCGCCCGAAGGGGAAACTCGTAATCGACGCCTGAAGCGACCGGTATGGCAGAATCAAACACTTCACTGGCAGAGCTCACCCGCAAAGCCGCAAAGCCGGATCGCTGGGACGACCCTCTCGATCCCAACATGACCGACGCGGATGTCGATGGCCTCATGGCCGTCGAGCCATTCGCCAGCATGGATGAAAAGGCCTTCCCCTCCAGCATGCCGCTGCGCGAGATCCTCAAGGCGGACACCGCGATCCGTAAATACGAACCTGGAGAGATCGTCGTTCGACGAGGAGATTACGGCACTTCGGCCTACCTCGTACTGGGCGGCGAGATCGAGGTGGTTCTGAAGCCACATCTCGATCCACGCCTCCTCGGCCGCGCCGCCACCGGGAAGAAAAAGGGCTTCGCCTCGCGCCTCGCGCAGCTTTGGTCGAACAATCCGGAGCCGGAGGGATGGGACGAAAAATCCCTCCGCGTCAGTGATAAGTTCCAGAACTCCGTGAACACGGATCACAATTCAGTATTCCTCCAGGATTTTCCAAAAATCATTTCCAACACCGAAACCGCAGCCATGACGGAGGGTCAGATGTTCGGAGAGATTTCCGCGCTTAGCCGCATGCCGCGCACCGCAACCGTCGTCGCCTCCAAGAGCGGCACCCGCCTGCTTGAATTCAGTTGGCAGGGCCTGCGGGACCTAATGAAATATGACGCTGCCCTCAAGCAGCAGATCGATTCGAACTACAGGAAATATTCCCTGAGTTCGTTCCTGGCGAAAGTCCCCATCTTTACCCATCTCGAGGTGAACAGCCCGGAATTCCAGACTTTGTGCATCGAGGCTCAGCTACAGACCTTCGGCGACTACGGCTGGTCAGGCGAATACAAGAAACTCGCCACGGATGGTGATCCCGAGACAAAAGCCAACGAACCCCTGGTCGTCAAAGAAGGCGAATATTGCAACGGGATCTACCTAGTCCGCGCCGGTTTCTGCCGGGTCAGCCAGAAATATGGCGGCGGCGATCGCACCCTGAAATACATTGGCGCTGGCAAGATCTTCGGCTTCGAGGACATCGCCCGCCAGCAGGAGAACCCCGAGGAGGACATCGATTCTCTCTTCACACTCCGTGCGATGGGATACGCAGACCTCATTTTCATCCCGACCGCCACCCTCGTAAAGTATGTCCCGGAAGGTCAGCTCAAGGCGGATCTCCCCGACGGCATAGCCGGCGAGGCAAAGCCTCAGAAAAAGATGAGCGACCGCCTGGCGGAGGAAGGCATCCATCCGCCCACGAATCTGATGGAATTCGTCGCCGAACAACGCTTCTTCAACGGCACGCAATCCATGGTCATAGACATGGATCTCTGCACCCGCTGCGACGACTGTGTGCGCGCCTGTGCATCCACGCACGACGGCAACCCCCGCTTTCTCAGGCACGGCCCGATGATGGACAATTTGATGGTCGCCAACGCCTGCATGCACTGCGTCGATCCGGTGTGCATGATCGGTTGCCCCACCGGCGCGATCCACCGCACCAGCCATGGCGGCGAAGTCGTGATCAACCCCGCCAGCTGCATCGGCTGCACCATCTGCGCGAATAACTGCCCCTACGACTCCATCCGCATGGTCGAGGTCAGGACAAACAAAGGCCGGTTCTGGGTGGATGACAACCAGAAGCCGCTCCTCAAGGCGACCAAGTGCGACCTCTGCATCGAGCAGACCAGCGGCCCCGCCTGCCAAAACGCCTGCCCGCACGATGCGCTCACCCGGGCAGACCTTTCCCAAGAAAACTCCCTCATTCAGTGGCTCAAGAAAAGATGACAACTGCCAAAAAGAGATCATCCGGCCTCGTCGTAACCGCACTAGCCGTCGTCGTGCTGGCCGTCGCTTCGCTCTGGTTTATTCCACTCTTCCCTCACCATGCCTATATCAGCGGATGGTTCCTTTTCGCGCTGATGCTCATCCTCACCTTTTTCAACTTCAGGAAAAAAATCCCCTTCCTGCGCGTCGGAAAAGCCAGCTTCTGGCTGAAAATGCACATCTGCCTCGGCATCTTCTCCGGTGCCCTGTTCTTCGTCCACATGGGATGGACGTGGCCCGGTGGGCTTTTTCGTCAGCTTTTCGCATGGTGCTTCCTCATCGTTTTTATCTCCGGCCTGGTCGGCTGGTGGATGAGCTGCACCTTCCCGCGCAGGCTGACCGTCGCCGGATACGAAACCCCCTTCGATCGCATTCCGGATGCCCGCAACAACCTCCGCCAAAAAGCCGAAGCCCTCGTGCTCGACAACGGGGATGGCAACACACCTTCCCTCGCGTCGCTCCGATATGCCGACCAATTCGGAACGTTTTTCATCAAGCCGCGCAATTTCTGGGCACATCTGCTGGAATCCGGCTCCCCGCAGGCGGCGCATACCTCGCAGTTTGACGAGATGGAAAGATACATCGAGAAGGGCGAGTTGGGGATGTTCGCGGAGCTCCGTGATCTCGTCGCCCAGAAACACATGCTCGACTATCAGTATTCCCTCCAGTTGGCACTGCGGCTCTGGCTTTTCATCCACATCCCTCTCAGCTATTCCCTACTGATCTTTTCCGTGCTGCACATCATCCTGGTTCACTCGTTCTCCGCCGCCGTCTCATGAAAGACAGTCAGAAATCATCCGAATTCCAGAGGAAGGACTACGTCCGCCCGAACCAGAATTGGGCCTGCGGACACCTCTGCAACGGCGAGGCCTGCAGGATCGGCCCCTCGCCGAAAGGGAAATGCCGGGCCACCACCGAGTGCGTGCCCCTGCTGGACGTAAAACCGGGCGAAGCCAAGGGGCACTACAAGTGCACCCGCCCCGCATCCGCCGGCGGAAAATGCCCGAACGGGCCCTTCCCCGACGGCACCTGCTGCAAGTCCATCCCGAAATGCCAGCCCCGCCGCACACTGCGCGCCATCCGCAAGCGCATCGTCGCGTTCACCGTCATCGCCAGCATACTGATCCTCTTCATCGGTATCGACCGCAAAGCGAGGGACGAATTCATCAATCCCGGCCCGGTCTCCAGCACACACGCCAGCCAGCATTTCTCGGATCTGACCAAAAAAATCACCGCCGATGACAGCAGTTGCTCCGCCTGTCACGAAAGCGCCCGCCGCAATGCAGACACATGGCCGACCAAGGTCCGCGAGGCGCTCTCCGGCGGCCTGGCTCCGCACGCTCTGATCAATAAAGGCCCCTCCCCACCCTCCGGCATGGACAAGAACTGCCTGGCCTGCCACGCGGGAAAGAATTTCCACCAGCCGAACATGGCCACTGAATTCGCCTGCCACAGCTGCCATGTCGAGCATCAGGGAAGCGGT
Organism: uncultured Verrucomicrobiales bacterium; assembly: GCA_905478925.1. GTDB lineage: Bacteria > Verrucomicrobiota > Verrucomicrobiia > Verrucomicrobiales > Akkermansiaceae > Luteolibacter. The sequence continues at coordinate 17,835 of CAJQKQ010000059.1, read as the reverse complement.
TTCATGCCGGAGGTGAGCAGTGCTTCCTGCCTCGCCTGCCACGAGTCTCCGGAATTGATGGCAGAGTCCCGCCAGATGGCCTCGAATGTCGATCCGCACCTGTTCCCATCCTCGCAAATAAAGTCGAACGTAAAGCATCCGTCCCTCGGTCGCCCGGATGGCGGATATACAAAATTGATCCACGCCTTCTATGATGGGCACCCAGAATTCCGCGTGATCCGGGACAAGGTAAAGGATCTGAACACCCTGAAATTCAACCACAAGCTCCACCTCGCATCGGGCGAGATCCCGGAACTCCATGGCAAGTCCCTCAGCTGCAAGGACTGCCATGAAACCGATTCGAAGGGCGAATACCAGCTACCCATCACCTACGAGAAGAATTGCGTAGAGTGCCATGCCCTGCAGTTCGACAAGGACACGCCTGGCCTCACATTGCCGCACGGCGATCCGTTCTACATCCGTTCTTTCCTGCGTAGCCTCAGCATCCAATATGAGGAATATGCGAAGACCACGGAGGGCATCACCCTCAAGGAACCGCTCCGGGAGTATGTCCGCAGCAAGGGTGCCAACGTGGAAGAACTCTACCAAACCGGCGAATACATGGAGCGCGCGGTATTCTTCGCCGACATGAAAGGCGAAGTTCCCGGCGGGCGTCGCGCCCCCTTCGCAGGCTGCGCTACCTGCCACGACGTATCCCAACCCTTGGTCGCAAACGGAGCACCTGTGATCGCCAAAGTCGCCGCCCCCAACCGCTGGATGGAAGTCGGTAAATTCAACCACTCGATGCACGAGAAAGGCATGAGCTGCATCGACTGCCACGATGTGATGAACAGCGAACTGACCAGCGACGTCAACCTGCCGTCCATCAAGAGCTGCGTCGATTGCCACAGCCCCAAGGGCGGAATCGACCACCGCTGCGTCCGCTGCCACAACTATCACAACACCACTCCCGGATCACTGTTTGGAGAAACCTCAAAGCAGCCTGCCGAAAAGAAGGAGAAAACCTCCGGGCAGTGATCGGAGGGGCTGACGCCGGTCTGCCCCAACCCTCTTGAAGCACTAGCCTAGCCTCTACCCCCGCCGCCACAGCCCCTCGCCATCACCGCGGTGCCGTCATTCCGCCCACGGAAAACCTCTCCCGCGCACCGGCGAAAGTCTCATTGACGAATTACTTGCAGCCGATCTCGAAGTATCCGTGTGTGTGACGAAACCTCTCTGGTTGTGTCGCGCTAAGTAAAGATCCGATGGCAAACGGCGCAATAGCGAGAAATGGCGGCCAGCAATACGTAGCTGGATTCCTTGTTGGCTTTTCTACTTCTGCGCTCATTTATTCTGCCGAACAGTTTCATTATCCGGGGGAGCCCGGTTTTCACCTTGTTATCCGGGGGAGCAGGATAACACCTTTTGATTTTTGGGCCTTGGGCGGAATTGCTTCTTTCCCGTTCATTATCGATTTTTTCACTCAATGGATGAAGGTAGGCCAAGACTTTCTTTCGGCGGCTTGGGGAGTTTTCGATGGCTGGGGATGCTCCTAGGCCTCGAAGGGTGTCAGAGTGGGCACCAAGAGCGTGAGAGACCGCTGATGAGAGCGGTGGTTTTCACGATGGGCATGTGGGCTGGACAAGAACTCTCTCTGAGTGGGATCGCCAGAAGTCTGTGGGGCGTTATGCTCTAGTTTTCAGGATGGATCGGATGGAGGATCGGATGGAGGATCAGGTGGAGGGATAAGATCAAGAGGGCTGGGTGCTCCGGCACCTTTCCGGTCGGTAAGATGAAGATAGGTCATGGCGACCCGGCTTCGCGGCGCAGAACACAAGATTCGCCGGGTGTGATTTTTATCGGTGTATTCGCCTGACGCAGTCCAATCCATTCAATCATGGTAGGGCTGATCCGGCTCGGTCAGCCCTGATCAAAAACGCAAGCGGCGTATTTCCGGAAAGGGAGTGAAGACACGGCAAGACACGGCATTCCCCCCGGGATCTCACTTCCGTGTGGGTGGGGCGGACTGCTAGATTTTTAAAGTGGGCTGACCGAGCCGGATCAGCCCTACCGTGTGAGAAACACCGATGAAAATCACACCCGATTCGCTCTGCGGCTTGCCGCCAATGGGAATGGAGTGCAGGACGCCCGCTGCACCCAGAAAAACGGCGCTCTCTCGGCAGCGGGAGCGGAGACATAGCCCTTGACCCGTGTCGGCTGTAACAGGATTGTTTGCCACTTCCATTTCCCCACCAATATGAGCCGTCCTATCCTTTCGCTATTGCCCTTCCTGACAATCATCTCGCTTTCCTGCACCGAGGAAAAGATTCGCACCTATCGGGTGGCGGCGGACGATGCCTCGTCCGAGCCAGTCGCAACCGCAGCTGTGCCGAACGCACCTGCGGCAGCTGGCCCGCTGCGTTGGCAGGTGCCGGAGGGCTGGAAGGAGGAAGCTGTGGGGCAGTTCCAGACCGCCCTATATTCGCTCGGCGGCGATGCCAAGGTTTCGGTTTCCAAGCTGCCGGGTGATGCCGGCGGGGAAGCAGCCAACGTGAACCGCTGGCAGCAGCAGGTCGGCCTTGAGCCCAGCGATGAGGTTTTCATGGAGACCGTCGCGGTGGAGGACGATGGGATCTCCGTGAAATGGTGCCAATTGGAAGGGAAGACCGACAGCATCATGGCGGCGATTATTTCACTTCCCGACGAAACCTGGTTTTTCAAACTCACCGCGCCGACACTCTCGATCGAGACGAAAGCCAAGGAGTTCTCCTCCCTTCTGACCAGTGTGGAGTTCGCAGCGAAAGCCGCCGAGCCTCCTGCCGCACCCGCACCCGCCGCCGCCGAGAAACCCGGGATCGGACTCGATGTCCCGGAGGGCTGGGTGAAAAGCGAGGGCAGCGCGATGCGGGTGGCGAGCTTCAGCATCCCGGGTGACGGCACCCCGGATGGCGATGTCTCGGTGATCCCGCTGGCCGGTCAGTCGGGGACTACACTCGAAAACGTGAACCGCTGGCGCGCCCAGTTGCAGCTCGCGGCACTTGCCTCGGAGGACGACCCAGCGCTCGGCAAGAAAGCGACGGGAGTTTCCGGCGAAATGCTCATCACCCACATGGTCAGCGAGAAAAACGTCTTCGACGACGACAGCAAGGGTGGAATCAGCACCGCCATCCTCAGGGCGGGTGAGACCACCTGGTTCTTCAAGCTCGGCGGCGAGGCGGAACTCGTCGGCCGGAACCGTGAGAAATTCGAAGCGTTCGTGCTTTCAGCCAAACTGCCGTGAGCAGCCCAAGGAACAGAAAGGGGATCGTCGGATCGGTCGTCGCCGTACTCAGCTCGCTGCGCCTGACGGTGCTGCTGCTGTCGCTCTGCATGATTCTAATTTTCGTGGCCACCCTGCTGCAGGTCGAGATGGGCATCCATGAGGTGCAACTGAAATTTTTCCGTTCCTGGATCGCATGGTTCGATATTGTGCCGGGTGAGAAACGTTTCCCCATCCCCTTCCCCGGCGGAATGCTTCTCGGTGCGTTGCTGCTCTTGAACCTGCTCGCCGCACACATCCGCCGGTTCAAGCTCAGTTGGGGGAAGGCGGGAATGCTCCTCGTCCACACTGGCATCGTGCTCATGCTTCTTGGCGAGCTTTTCACCGCAGTGCTCTCTGTGGAATCGCAGATTCGACTCGATGAGGGAGAAACCTCGAATTACTCGCTCAGCCCCCGCGAAATCGAATTGGCGCTCATCGGGCCGGGGGAAAACGGAATTGAAACGGTGAATGCGATCCCCTTCGGCCGGCTCCGCGAAGGTGCTAGTTTCGGCTTCGACGGCTTCGAGCTGCGTGTGACCCATTTTTTCCGCAACAGCCATATCGAGGATGAACGCTTGGCAGGCGCGGATTACGATCCCATGCGTGCGAACCGTGGCATGGGCGTCAGCCTCGCGGTCAAGGGCAAGCCACGCGAGACCGCGATGGATCTCCGCGATCTCACTTCCGTCTTCGTCGAGATCATTTCGCCGGATGGAAAGTCCCAAGGCCGTTGGCTACTGTCGAACGCCCTTGCAGGGGTGCAGGAATTCGAGGTAAACGGGAAAACATGGAAGATGGCTATCCGTCAGCAGCGTTTCTACCATCCGTTTTCCATCCGCCTGCTGGATTTTACGCACGAACGATACCTCGGCACACAGATCCCCAAGAATTTCTCCAGCCGGATCCGACTCCTCAATCCCGAAACAGGAGAGGATCGTGAGACGCTCATCTACATGAATCACCCGCTGCGCTACGGCGGGCTGACCTTCTATCAGGCCGGATTCGATAACAACGACAGCACCAGCATACTACAGGTCGTCCGCAACCCGGCGTGGACGATGCCCTACGTGTCCTGCGCGATGGTCGGTATCGGCCTCGTCTGGATTTTTTCACAACACCTCATCAAGGCGTTCGCCCGCCGCCGCACCTTCGCCGCATGAAATCACTGAACCGACATATTTCCTGGTTGATCCCCGCCATCTGTATTGTCGCGCTTGCCGTCGGGGCATGGCGTGCCACACGATCTTCGGAAGGCTTCGACCTGCAGGGATTCGGGACACTACCCGTGGTCGCCAACGGCCGCATCCAGCCGCTCGATGCTCTAGCGAGGAACCGGCTTCTTTCCATCTACGGCAAGCAGAGTGTTCCCGGTGAAAATCCCCCTCCATCACCGGCCGGTTGGCTGGCGGAGCTCGCCTTCAAGCCGCAGGACGCCGACCAACGCCCGATTTTCCTGATCCACCACGACGAGGTGCTGGGACTGCTCGAACTCAAGCAAGAGGACGGTAAATCGTTTTCCTTCAAGCGGCTCGCACCCCGCCTCGGCGAAATGGCAGGCGAAGCATCCCGTATCGCGATCAAGGATTCGCAAACCTGGAGTCCCTACGAGAAAGCTCTTATGAAGCTTTGGCGAAATCTCGGCAACTACCAGCAGCTCAAGTTCGCCATCGCCCATCCGGAGTCGCTCGGGCTCGAGTCCGATCTCACCTTGCTTCTTCAGAAAGCCCGTGAAGCTCTCGCTGAAACGGAAAAGCGCGAGCGTGGCGAGAAATTCGACGCGGCGGCGGTTGAGGCCGCAACAGCGCGCATGCAAGTGCTCCTCGAATGGTCCACCCAAACCGAGGTTTTCACCAAGCCACCGTCCATGGGCGGGCTCGCTGCCGAATGGCTCAAGTTTCCCGATGCCGCAAGCGCTGCCATCGACAATGGCGAACTGGATCCATCGACCCTCGCCTTTGCACGCATGGGTGATGCCTGGCGCAGTGGCGATGTTGCAATCTTCAACACAACCGTTTCCGAATACCTTTCATGGCTAAGGAATTACCGAGGCAGCGATCTCCGCAAGACCCGCGCCGAATCGACCTTCAATCACCTCGCTCCTTTCTATGCCTGCATGGGCGTCTATGTCGCCGCATTTCTTTGCGCGGCCATCTCCTGGCTCCTGCCCGGCGGCGACCTGCGCCGCGCCGCGTTCCGGCTGCTGCTGGTCGGCCTCGCAATCCATACCGTCGGGTTGATCGTGCGCATGACTCTCGAAGGCCGCCCGCCCGTCACCAATCTCTACTCTTCGGCGGTATTCATCGGTTGGGGCGCGATCGTCCTGAGCGTGATGCTTGAGCTGTTTTACAAAAACGCGATTGGAACCGCGGTCGCATCCATGACCGGTTTCGGCACGTTGATCATCGCACACCACCTTTCGCTCTCCGGCGACACCCTGGAGATGATGCGGGCTGTGCTCGACACGAATTTCTGGCTCGCCACGCACGTGATCGTCATCACCCTCGGCTACTCCGCCACCTTCCTCGCCGGCGCCATCGCCATCGCCTACATCATCCGCCGCATTTTCGGAAAAATCCCGGAATCGACGGCAACTTCGATGCGCGGCATGGTCTATGGTGTGATCTGTTTCGCCACTCTCGCCAGCTTCGTCGGGACAGTTCTCGGCGGCATCTGGGCGGATCAGTCATGGGGTCGCTTCTGGGGCTGGGATCCCAAGGAAAACGGCGCACTGCTCATCGTCATCTGGAACGTGATCATCCTCCACGCCCGCTGGGGTGGCATGGTGAAAGAGCGCGGCATGATGGTCATGGCCGTTTTCGGAAACATCGTCACAAGCTGGTCATGGTTCGGCACCAACATGCTCGGTATCGGCCTGCATTCCTACGGATTCACCGATGCCGCATTCTTCTGGCTCAGCGCATTCATCCTCAGCCAACTGGTCGTGATGGCCATTGGGATCATCCAAGGCAGACTGAATGCGAAGCCGAGCGGATCGCAGCCTATTTCGACCTGATCGTAACCGAACCGCTGCTGGCACATTCCGGTGATGAGACCCGCGCGGATGGCGAACATTGCGGCGCTGTAATATAGCCCGCCGTGCACCTCACCCCCGCCCCCGCGCGGGCGTCGATGTGCGGTATTCTCACGTCCTTGATCTGCCCGTTCGCACCGATGTCGGCATACCCTTGATCGTCGGTAAAAACGACGACCACATTCGGCTACCGTTCAGCGAAAGCGACCGGACAGGAGGCAAAGAAAACGACGGCGACGGAGCTTACGGGGAATCTCATGGGCAAAAACCCCCAAGGAGGGGCTGCATTCTGCTGCCCAGCAACCCAAGCACACATCCCCAGCCATCTCGCTCCATTCTTATTTGAGGGATGGATTATCATTTTTATGTCCCTCCATCTCCGCTGCGCTCCGGTTGGCGGAAGAATGCCGCCACTCCTTGGCTTTGGCCTCGAGCCAAGCCTCCTCCATCTCCCCGACGGAGGCCTCCTCAATGGCTTTCCCATCGGCTTTGAGCGTCTTCTCCATCTCGCCGAAGCGGCGCTCGAACTTCGTGTTCGCACCAGCCATCAGTACCTCGGGATCAATCTTCCGGAAGCGCGCCAAATTCACCACGGAGAAAAGTAGATCGCCGAGTTCCTCCTCGACCGCCGCCATATCCTGCACGTCGATCGCCGACTGCAACTCCAGCAGCTCTTCGCGAATTTTCGCAAGGACACCTGTTTCCGCCGGCCAATCGAAGCCGGACTTCGCTGCTTTCTTCTGGAGCTTCGCCGCGCGGACGAGTGCCGGCAGACCCTTGCCGGTGCCGTGCAGATAAGGAACATCGACCTCACCCTTCTCCCCTCGCTTGATCTCATCCCACTGCTTGAGCACCTGATCCGAATCCTCAGCCGATGACTCCCCGAAAACATGCGGATGCCGGCGCACGAGCTTTTCGGAAATCCCATCCGCCACCGCATCGAGGTCGAAACGTCCCTGCCCCTCCGCGATCTCAGCATGGAAAACAACCTGGAGCAGCAGATCTCCCAGCTCCTCGCACATGTCGGTGTCGTCGCCGCGCCGGATCGCATCCACCGTCTCGTAGGCTTCCTCGATCAGATTCGGGACAATCGACTCATGCGACTGCTCGGCATCCCACGGGCAGCCGCCGGGAGCACGCAGGCGGTGCATGATTGCTTTCAGCCGCGCAACCGCCCCGCCCTCACCCGTCCCCGCGATCATTTCCTCATCTGTCATAAGCCATCGCCGTTCTTCGCCGCCTTGTGCAGTGAATCCCGTTCCTCGTCCGTCAAGCTCTGGAAGCCATCCCGGGAAATCTTGTCAAGTATCCTGTCCACCTCGGACGAAGCCTGTAGATCCACACTCGTCCGCGGCCGGATCTTGGGCGTGAAATCAGATACGGGCCTGCCTTTCCGGCCATGTGAGGCATTGCGAACCCAGCTCATCCAGCCGTGGGTCTTCATCATGAAATACCCCATGACAGCACCTCCGAGATGGCCTGCCTCGCCGCCTTCGTTGCCACCGAATTTCAACAAGATCGAGCCCACCGAGATCGCCAGCAATGCCAGCGCGAGCTGCCGCATCGTCAGTGTGATCGGTGGAAACAGCAACGAGACTCGAAGTGTGGGGGCGATCACCGCGACGCCCACCAGAATGCCGTAGATCCCCGCCGAGGCACCGACCAGCGGCACCAATGTGGCGGAGACGAGTTCCTGAGAACCGTCCGCCATGGTGGCGACAATCGTCTGCGGAAGAATACCGGCAAACACCAAACTGGAATAAAGCATCGCCCCTGCGGCACCGCAGACGAGGTAGAAGAAAAGGAACTGCTTCGCCCCCCACCACCGCTCCATCCACGGACCAAAGAAAAACAACCCGATGCAGTTAAAAAGCACATGCCCCACGCTGCCGTGGATGAACTGGAAGGAGAGGAACTCCCAAATGCGGTATTCAAACAGCGCGGACTGGATCGTGAACGCGCACTCATTCCTGATCCGCCAATCGAAGAGCAGCATGTCTCCGAAATAGATCCCGAGATTCAGGATCAGCAGCCATTTCACCACAGGCGTCAGCTGCGCCAACATCCCCCCACCTTGTGAATCCCTGCGCTCCGCGAATGCCATCGCGCTGAGTATCGACATCCCGCCCCATCCTGCAAGCACGCTTGCGCGGGATGGAGCGATGTGTCTCCGAGCCGAATCGTCTCACCCCAGCTCCACGCACACCGCCTTGAGATACTCCGCCTCGCGGAAATCCGCCGGATGATCCACCGCGTGGCCGCTGCGCCAGAGTTCCCGATACGGACAACCGTTTTCCCGGGCTGCGGTTTCCACCGCTTGGAAAAACTCATCCGCCGAGACATGAGCGGAGCAGGATGCCGCAACAAGTATCCCACCGGGCCGGAGCCGCCGCAGCGCCGCAGCGTTCAGCCGCGCATAAGCACGCTGTGCGCCTTCCCTTTCCGATTCCCGCTTGGCGAGGCTGGGGGGGTCGGTAATAATGAGATCGTAATTCCCCTCCGCTTCTTCCAGCCAACGGAAGGCATCCGCCTGCACGGCATGGCGCTCCACGGCGGCGAGCGACGGGTTCAGGGAGAAATTCCGCTCCGCGCTTTCGAGCGCATGGCGGCTGATATCGAGATCCGTGACGGAGCGGGCGCCGCCCCGGGCGGCATAGAGGGAGAATCCACCGGTAAAGCTAAAGACATTCAGCACATCCCGCCCCTTGGACAGCTCTTCGGTGCGGGCACGGTTGTCCCGCTGATCGAGAAAAAAACCGGTCTTCTGCCCGTGCCGCACCGCCGCCTCAAAGCGAATCCCGTTCTCCGAAAAGACCACCGTCTCATCTCCAGGCTCGCCCCGAAAGCCCTCGACGATACCCATCTCTGCCGCAACGCCAGTGATATTCCGACTGAACCTGAGGACGAGATGCGCGGGCGAAAACACCTCGCGGAACAGCCCTTCGATCTCCTCCCAGCGCGGCAGCCAGCCCGCAGCATAGATTTTCACCACCAGAGTATCCGCATACCTGTCCGCCACGATCCCGGGAAAGCCCTCGCTCTCGCCGTTGATCAGGCGGGCGCCGTCCGTGCCCTCGTTCAGCACGACTCCTTCCCGCCTTGCTAGGCAGGCACGCGCCTTTTCCAGCCACCATTCCCTGCCAATCGTCGCCGGTTTTCCACAGTGAAGGATGCGGGCGCGTATCGGCGAGACATCATCGAACAGCCCGATCGCCAGGAAGCGGTCTTTGCGGTCATACATCACCGCCAGTTCGCCGGTCACGCCGGGGCGGTTCTGCGATTTCACGCTGTCTGCAAACACCCACGGGTGCCCGGATCGCACCGCCGTTTCAGCCCTCGGGTAGAGCACCAGTCGGAGCCTTGTCTGCGCTTTTTCAGTATCCATTTGCGTGCGAATCATTCACCGGCTGCCACGCGGTATTCGGAGTCACCGCCATGCGGGCGGAGCGGCCAGGAATCCGGCGGGAACGGGAAGGCCGCCAGTTCCTCCGCCCCGAGGCTCCCGCACAGGGAACAAGCCTCCCCAACGATTATCGCCTTCTTCATTCGTTGCTTCATGTTGCTGCAAGCGTCAGCAGGAACCCCGGGGATTGCCAGATTTTCTTTGCACCTCCTGCGCCGGGGCAGATGCCACATCATGAAATAAAGGTAACCATTCAGGCATCGAAGAGCCGTTTCTCAGCTTCGACTGGATCGGCGAAAAGTTTCTGCAGGACTCCGTAGACATCAACCGATCTCTTTTTAGCGCTCGCGATCACACTGCGAACCTTTGCGAATGCTCTCAACCAAGCTAAGGAATTTCACAAAGCGAGCCCACTGGACTGCCTGATCATCAAGAGGCTATGCCACAAAGTAGGGCTAGCATCACTGCTAGCTGCAGCTCCCCTCCAAGGTCAGACCTCCTTGGATTTCGTCCGTTTCCAATCCGAGACCATCTCTCATACCGATTTGGACTACATCGATATCAACGCAATCGTCTACCAGAACGGTGCATCTGTTCGTATCCGAATCTCCAACGACAGGCTCCCTAGCGGTTCCGCGTCGCTTACCAAACCAACTGTCGCGAGCATCTATTTCGATGGAAGCCCGCCTTTGAGTTCTACCCCGACCTTCAACGTAGCGGAGAGTTCATCAGGTATTGAATTCGAGTTCGGCGGATCTCCTGGAGATCTTCCAGGTGGTAGTGAAATCGGCTTCACCGCTGATTCAAACTTCACCGCAACTCCTCCGCCGCCGAAAAACGGCCTTAATCCTGGCGAGTTCGCATACTTCGATTTCGCTGGCTCAAATTATAACTCGGTCGTCGCCGGTATCTATAGCGGTGAGGTTCGATTCGGCGTTCACGTCCTACAAGTTGGAGCTGACGCCGAAGACTCGGTCTCGCTCGTCACTGTAGTTCCCGAACCTTCGGCTGCATTACTCGGACTCATCGGAGTCGGTTCCCTGCTTATCCGCAGAAGGCGCTAACGCACTCTTAGCTGCCTGGCTAATTTCTGTTTCTACCGGAACCATCTTCTTTGTTGAAGATAGCTCCGTTTCGTTAATGGGTCGGTGAATTCACACCGAAATTCTCACTGTGCACTCGCCAGAAATTCTTTATCCAGCAACTCCGCCCGAGCTTCCCCTACAAGAAAAAGCGATCCGGCCACGAGCACGACCTCGCCATATTCCCGAGCGGCAATCAACGCCCTGGAAAACGTGTCGCACAGCTCCATTCCCTCACGAAGCTCTTCAGGCAACCAACTCATCAACTCAGCAGCGGATAGGCCGCGACGGCTGGGAATACTCAGCGGACAAAATCTCGCGACTACTTTTCATTCGCAAAGCGCTTCTGGCACGGCTAGAAATCCCACTGAGTGATTTCTCGTAATACCAATGCTCCCTGCCCGTCCTAGCCTCCCCATCATCCTGCTCGCACTCGGCAATCTCCCACTGTCGGCGGAGCGCCCGGTCGATTTTAACCGCGACATTCGCCCCATCCTCTCCGACCGCTGCTACAAATGCCACGGCCCGGATGCGAAAAACCAGAAATCCGACTTCCGCCTCGATACCCGTGAACATGCCATCACCGACCTCGGCGGATACTTCGGCATCGTCCCCGGAGATCTGGAAAAAAGCGACCTGCATCTACTCATCCGCTCGGACGACAAGAGCGAGGTCATGCCTCCTCCAAAATCAAAGATGTCCCTCAGTGAGAAGGAGAAGGATCTCCTCGACCGCTGGATCAAGGAAGGCGCCCGCTACGACAAGCATTGGTCCTTGAAGGAACTTCCCAGCGAAATCCCCGTCCCCGCGGCCACCGACTGGGCCAGCACGCCTGTCGATCCATTCATCCTCCGGGCCGCCACCGATTTCGGCCTGAAACCCTCCCCGCAAGCCTCCCGCGAAAGTTGGCTGCGCCGCGTCACTTTCGACCTCACCGGGCTTCCGCCGACCATTGCAGAGATCAAGGCTTTCCTTGCCGAGAAAGCTCCGGATGCTTTTGAGAAAGTGGTCGATCGCCTCCTCTCCAGCCATGCCTATGCCGAACGCATGACCAGCGAATGGCTGGACGTGGCGCGCTACTCGGATTCCTTCGGTTATCAGCGCGACAACGAACGCCATGTCTGGCCCTACCGCGATTGGGTCCTACGAGCCTTCCGCGACAACCTCTCCTATGACCAGTTCGCCACCTGGCAGATCGCCGGCGATCTACTTCCCAATGCCACCCGCGACCAGATTCTTGCCACAACTTTTAATCGTCTCCACCCTCAGAAGGTGGAAGGCGGCAGCGTCCCTGAGGAATTCCGTATCGAGTATGTCTCCGATCGCCTCCACACCTTTGGCACCGCCTTTCTCGGCCTCACCATGGAATGCACCCGCTGCCACGATCACAAATACGATCCGATAACCGCCAAGGAATACTACCAGCTGAGTTCCTATTTCGCGAATATCGACGAGGCAGGTCTCTATTCCTTTTTCACCCGCTCCGTCCCCCCTCCCACTCTCAATCTCACCACCCCGCAGCAGGACAAGCAACTGACCGAAGCCGATAAGGGAATCGCCGGGGCAGAGAAAAAACTCGCCGCCGTCATCGACGGATCGGACGCCGCATTCAAATCCTGGCTCCAAGATCCCGGAGTGTTCTTATCATTCGGCCTCCTCTCCCACACCTCCTTCGACGGCAGAGAAGGCGGCAAACTTCCCGATCGCGTCCGCCCCGACAAAACCGCCAATACGAGCGCTAACAACGAATCAGTGAAGGGCGTCCACGGACAGGGTCTCCGACTCACCGGTGACGATCCGGTGAGCCTCAAAGATATTGGCAACTTCAACCGCACCCAGCCGTTCACCATCGGACTCTGGATGAACACTCCGATGCTTCTCGAGCGAGCCGTCATCGTCCGTCGCTCCAAAGCCTGGAGCGATGCCGCCAGCCGCGGCTACGAACTCCTGCTTGAGGACGGCAAACTCAGCGCCGCCCTCATCCACTTCTACCCAGGCAACGCCCTACGCATTCGCAGCAAGGAGATTCTCCCCATCGGAGAATGGCACCATCTCACGATGAGCTACGACGGCTCCAGCCGAGCTGCAGGACTCCAGCTCTACCTCGACGGCGAACTGCTTGATACCGAAGTCATCCGCGACAAGCTCACCCGCGAAATCACCGGCGGCGGGGATCCTTTTATCGCCCTCGGTCAACGCATGCGCGACAACGGCTTCAAGGGCGGACTTGTCGACGAACTCCAGATCTTCGACCGTGAACTAACTCCCCTCGAAGCCGCCCAACTCCACGACGGGAAGACACTCAGCGAGCTCTTGATCGCTGTAAAAGAAGACGACATCGTTTTACCTGGGAAATCCACGCAACAACTCCGAGCCTATTTCCTCAGCTCGCACCAGCCCCACATCGACGCCCTCACGGCGCTCCGCAAGGCTCGCGATACGAAACGGGCCATACAGGACAAGCTAACCGAGATCATGGTCATGCAGGAGATGGAGGAACCCCGCCCCGCCTACCTCCTTGAACGCGGCGTGTACGATGCGCGTGGCGAGCAGGTCACTGCTGGCACGCCCGCCGCTCTTCCTTCATTCCCCAAGGATCAGCCCAACAATCGCCTCGGCCTCGCCCACTGGCTCATCGACCCCAAGCATCCGCTGACCGGTCGCGTCACCGTGAACCGCTACTGGCAAATCTTTTTCGGAAAAGGCTTGGTCAGCACCCCGGAAGACTTCGGCAGCCAGGGGCAACCACCCAGCCACCCCGAACTCCTCGACTGGCTCGCCCGCGACTTCATCGATCATGGCTGGGATCTCCATCACCTCATCAAGCAGATTACCCTCTCCTCCACATATCGGCAAAGCAGCCCCACCGATCCAAAAATCCGCGAGATCGATCCCGAGAACATCTACCTCGCCCGGGGCACGACCAACCGGCTGTCTGCTGAAATGATCCGCGACCACGCCCTCGCTACCAGCGGACTCCTCGTCAACAAGTTCGGCGGGCCTCCCGTCAAACCCTACGAAGTCGCAGTTTCCTACAAACCCGCCAAGCCCGACAAGGGCGAGGGGCTTTACCGCCGCAGTCTCTACACCTGGTGGAAACGCACCTCTCCCGCCCCCATGATGATGACGCTCAACGCCTCCAAGCGAGACGTATGCCGCGTCCATCGCGAGGTCACCAACTCGCCGCTGCAAGCCTTCGTCCTCCTCAACGCACCACAGTTTGTCGAAGCCGCCCGGGTCATGGCGGACGAGCTCATCGCCAAACATCCCGCCGCGCCCGATGCCCTTATCGAGGAGGCCTTCCGGGCTCTCACCAGCAGAAAGCCCGACCCCACCGAATCCTCCATCCTGCGTGCCCTCTACGATGAACAGCTGGCTCTCTTCGAGAAAGAACCGGCCAAAGCCGCAGCTCTCCTCAAAACAGGAGACGCCCCGGCCCGCAAGGATCTCCCCGCCCACCAGCAGGCCGCAACCGCGGTCCTCATCAACGCCATCATGAACTTCGACGAAGCCGTCACAAAACGATGAACTACTGCACCGGATTCGACTCTCCACTCGGCCTCGACCGCCGGAACTTTCTCAGATCCTTTGGAATGGGTCTTGGCGGCATTGCCCTTGCCGATCTCATCCAGGCTGCGGAGCAGAAAGGCCACTCCTTTACAGGTGCCGGAGACCCCGTCCCAAAAGCTAAGCGCGTCATCTACCTATTCCAGTCCGGAGCGCCCTCGCAGATCGATCTCTTTGATCACAAACCGCAACTCATCAAGGATCACGGCAAGCAACTTCCCGATTCCATTCGCAAGGGCCAGCGCCTCACCGGGATGTCGGGCAACCAGGCCAGCCTGCCACTCGTCGGCTCTCCCTTCGAGTTCAAGCAGCACGGCGAGAGCGGTGCGTGGGTCAGCGATCTGCTTCCGCATACTGCCAAGATCGCCGACGATCTATGCTTCGTAAAATCGATGTACACCGAGGCCATCAACCACGGCCCCGGCGTCACCTTCATGCAGTCCGGCTCCCAGTTTCCCGGCCGCCCCAGCATCGGCGCTTGGCTCGATTATGGGCTGGGCAGCCTGAACAAAGATCTGCCGTCCTTCGTCGTCATGACCACCAAGGGCAAGGGTGGCCAACCCCTCGTCTCGCGCTTCTGGGGCAGCGGCTTCCTCCCCGGCAAACACGATGGGGTCCGCCTGCGCCCCGACAAGGACGCCGTGCTCTACCTCAACAGTCCCAAGGGGGTCGACTCTTCCGACCGCCGCAAGGTCCTCGACCACCTCCGCAGACTTCACGAGCACCAGTTGGAGCAAACCAGCGACCCGGCACTTGAGACGCGCATCGCCCAGTACGAGATGGCTTTTAACATGCAGCGCTCCATCCCGGATGTCACCGATCTCTCCGACGAACCGGAGAGCACCTTCGAACTCTACGGCGAGGACGCGCGCAAGCCCGGCACCTTCGCCGCAAACTGCCTGCTCGCCCGCCGCCTCGCCGAGCGCGACACCCGTTTCATCCAGCTCTATCACCCCGGCTGGGATCAGCACTCGGGGCTACCGAAAGGCATCCGCACCCAGTGCAAGGAAACCGACCAAGCCTCCGCCGCCCTCGTCACCGACCTCAAGAACCGCGGCCTGCTCGATGACACCCTCGTCATCTGGGGCGGCGAGTTCGGCCGCACCAACTACTGCCAAGGCAAACTCACCGCCAATAACTTCGGCCGCGACCACCACCCCCGCTGCTTCACCATGTGGATGGCCGGCGGTGGCGTAAAATCCGGCACCAGCCACGGCCAGACCGACGACTACAGCTACAACGTCGTCGACGGCGGCGTCCACGTCCACGATTTCCACGCCACCCTGCTCCACCTCCTCGGCATCGACCACGAGCGCCTGACCTTCAAATACCAGGGCCGCCACTTCCGTCTCACCGACGTCCACGGCAAGATCGTAAAACCCATCCTCGCCTGAGGCCGCAATCGACCACCGGAAAGCCGTCCTTCCAGGCGGCAGCAAAGCACCAAGCCACCTTATGAGGAGGGGCTGACACCAGTCTACCCCAACCAGCCCAATCCCAACGGATGATTTTTCGGCACCTCTTGAGTCCCGGTAGGGACGGCCAGAACGTAGCCGCTGGACACCATTGGATCCGAGGCTTTCTCTCCCGCTTTACACAATGCGATTGCTTCCGATAGCGGGGACTTGTCTTGATAAAATCATGAACAGCTGTCGTGAAATTCAGACCCAAGTAGTTTTCACCGGTTGCCGAAAGGGGTGAGTTTCCATCCCGCACCGGTAAATCCGGCGGAGGCGGTTTTTGAAAAGGTGCCGGTGTGTAGCAAGGTTTTTGGCTGCGTCCCCAGATCGTCACGGGAGGCAAAACCGGCGACGGCTTCCGTCCACGTGACGTGATCCACGGGGGCGGGTACCTCAAGGGTTCCCTCAGCCGTCACCGCAGCCGGTAGGCGCCCGACCACTTTCACGGCAGTGTAGTCCGCTGCACCCGAGCTTTGCCTCGATTCGAGTATACGGAGCGCTGCGACGAGAAAATCCGCCGCTTGTCCGGTTTGGCAGTCGGTGGCGAGCAGGATGATATTGCCACGGTGTTCGGCGTTCGGGAGAGCCGCTAGGGAATTGACGATCTTGTGCCTGCGGGTGGTGCTGAGCGCCGGGGCGTTTTGGAAATCGATGATATCGTTGTTACGCAACCCCATCGCGGTGAGAGCCTTCCTGTCGAGATCGGCGATTTCCCCCTGCGTGAGTGAGTAGATCTCTTCAGGGATGCCTACCATTTTGGTGGCGGTGAGCGCGATGCCCGCAGAAGCGACCGTGGCGGTGATTCGGAGCGGCAGGCCACCGGCGAAGAACGCCCAGGTAACCTTGTCGATTTCGGACTGCAGGCGCACATTGTCGGTGTAGGGGTCGATGCCCAACTCGCGTGCCGTTTCCAGGCGTGCCTTGTCAAAACCGGCGATGTTCATCGCGGTGTTGCCTACCTTCCCTGCGGTTTCGCCCGCCGATGGCTTGTCCTCGGATTTGCGGTTGTTTGCGACCTTGTTCGCGCCGCGCTCAATGGATGCTCCGACTTTTCCGAAAAAATGACCCACCGTGGCGGGAACTTTCTTGATCGATCCCACGGGATCCTGCGCGATGTTTTTCACCGCATCGATGGGTTGTTCGATGGAGCGCTTGAGCCCCTCGGCAAAGAGATCACTTTTGCTGGTTTCCACGAGTTTTGCGATCGCTTCCGTCTCAGTGATACGGCTGGCGACCTGTGGAATGCCAATGGCGGCAAAGGTGCCAAAATCGGTATCTATTTCAAAATGAGCAAGATAGCCATCCGTGGGAACCTGTTCACGAACCCGGTGATGAGCACCTTTGAGCAGATCCGGAGATAGGATTTTGGAGGCGGAGAGAATCGCGGGATCCTCGAAGCCCGCAGGCAAGGCGGCGGTCTGTGCGGCACAGGGCGCAACCATCAAGGCGAGAAGTGCGAATTTTGAGAGGTTTTTCATTGATACGGAATCGGTTTCAAGGTTTGGAGAGCATCGAAGAGATGCTGCTGGCTGATATTATCCCAACTGTGCGGGAGAACTTCGATCTCTTTAACTACGTTGTGATGGCGAATATGTCCCGAAAAAAGAAGAGTCATCCCACTCTCTGGCATGGCCGCTTCAGCAGCGATGAGACAAGCCATTCAATCATGGTAGGGCTGATCCGGCTCGGTCGGCCCTGATCAAAAAACGCAAGCGCCGTATCTCAGGAAAGGGAGTGAAGCCACGGCAAGACACGGCATCCCCCCCGGGATCTCACTGCCGTGTGGCTGAGGCGGGCGGCTAGATTTTTAAAGTGGGCTGACCGAGCCGGATCAGCCCTACCGTATTCAAACATCGTCCAAGCCTTTGTGGCTTTGCGCGAATCCTCCCCTGAAAATCGGTTCGCATCGCATTCGTATAGAAAAATCCCGCGCCAAGCCGCAGAGCCGCAAAGGAACAAGCCATTCAATCATGGTAGGGCTGATCCGGCTCGGTCGGCCCTGATCAAAAACG
>CAJQKQ010000058.1 GCA_905478925.1 uncultured Verrucomicrobiales bacterium | reverse complement strand
GAAATCACCCCGCAAGATGCCTTCAATACCGGCAACGCCGATGCCCGCCTTTTCAGCGAGACTCCCGGCATCCATACCGAGACCCATCATCGCCTTCGCGACCACGTCCGTGATCTCGTCCTCAAGGCTCATCGCATGCGGTAGTAGCCGTCCGGATTGTAGAGGAAATAAACGTCCTTCGGATTCAGGCGCGGAAGGTAAGTAAACACCTTGCCATCGCTGTCCACCTGCTCGGCAACCTCGGCTTTCTTGGCCGGCGAACTCTTCTTCGCATCGGGGTTGATGGTGATGGAGCTTTCCACAATGCCTTCGACGATATGGTTGACCCACTTGAGTTCCTTCGCCTTGTCTCCGAATTCACTCCAGTCACCGCTGCTGGAGCGGGCATACATTTTCTCGATGAGTTCATCGGTCGTGAGACCCATTTTCTCCGCAACCGGCGCGGCAAGGCGCTTCCACCAGCGTTCACTCTCCTGATAGAACTCCTTCTGCTGGGTGAGGTTCAGGCGGGCAAATGCGATCTGCGAGCTGATCTGGTGGTGCAGGATGACCGCATTCGGATAGGCATAGCTTTCCTCGGCCAAGGTCGTGATACAGGCGGCCATCGAAGCGGCAAAGCTCTTCACAACCACATGAATCGGCGCAGCACTGGCTTCCATCGCCTTGAGGATGCGGTATCCCGCCATCACCGATCCGCCCGGGCAGGCATCGATCACAATGAAGATCGGCAGCTCCTTGTCGCGGTTGTTCCAGAAATCGATGCGGCTGGTGACATAATCGGCCGTGGTCCCGCCGATAGCCCCATTGAGCGGGATGCGGCGGTCGGAAATGACCAGCACCCCATCATCGCGCAGAGGGTTCTTGAGATAGACTGGGTCGGAATCCACATACGATTCGCGTTTCTCCTGGGTCTCGATCGTATTGATCTCATTCTGCAATTTCGCCAGTTCGAGGGCTGCCTCGCTTTGCACGGCCTTGAGATCCGAAGCGAGTTTCTCGGCGAGGATCTTGGACCGCTCGGATTCGCGTGACAGCTCTGCAATCTCGACCTCGGACTTCGCAACAGCATCTTTGACGGCTTCCTTTCGTTTCGCGGCCTCGAGTGCCAGCTTCTCGGTGATCAGTTCCCGCTCAAGTTTGAGCTTCGCGATCTCGGCGCGGAGGCCGTTGGTCTCCTGGGTGAGCTTCTCCGCCTCTAGCTTATTCAGGGATTCCAGCTTGGCGGTAACTCCGGCTTCCGGTTTCACCGCTTTCTCCGGGGCTGCATCCTCGGCACGGATGGGATTCACCCCAACCAAAGCCAACAACAACAGAGCTGTGTTAATTTTCATACTTACTATACTGGCCTGTCCCTCTTCTTTTTCAAGCGGAGTCCGACAAATATCACAATCGCCACAAAAAACAGGAAAATGGAGGCCGCAATCCCGAGAAACGTGAAAAATCGTTTGCTCGCAGCATCGACCTGCTCATTCGTGACCGTGTCTTTCGCAATCTCACCCGCCTTTTTCTCGAAAAGAATAGCTCCTTGCTTCAAGGTGACGTTCGTCAGCTCCGGCATCACGGCACCGATCCCACTGTCCCCGACATACCGTTCCGCGATCCGGTATGGTGACATCTGCGCGATGAATTCCTCCGCCACTTCCGCGCCCGGCACCTCGATATCCCTGATCTGCAGCACGACCTCACGCTTCAGCAATCCCGGCTCGGCGACGATCGTCCCGTTCAGGTAGCGCGGATCCGAGGTAATCCAGCCGCCCTCACCTTCCTTGGACAACCGCGGCTTGCCGTTGAGCTGGAAAGAAATCTCCATGCGGATCGCCTCCGAGGTGATCTCCGACACTTTCATCGTTCCCCGGAGATCCTTGAAATCCTCATACGCCGCAATGGCGAGATTGAGTTCTTCCGCATTGAGCTCGAGTTCCGCAGATTCTTCGTCCCCCGCAGCCTGGCGAAACGCCTCGATTTTCTCGGCCAGCTTGTTCAGCTCCTCCTCACGACCTTC
Organism: uncultured Verrucomicrobiales bacterium; assembly: GCA_905478925.1. Classification (GTDB taxonomy): domain Bacteria; phylum Verrucomicrobiota; class Verrucomicrobiia; order Verrucomicrobiales; family Akkermansiaceae; genus Luteolibacter. The sequence continues at coordinate 30,957 of CAJQKQ010000058.1, read as the reverse complement.
GATCGGAACCAACTCGATCACTGCCGGCTTCTCGCCGGTGAATTTCGCGATGGCATTGAACTGCCTGAACAACACGGAAATCGAAAACCCGATCAAGAAAACCATCACAAGCACCGCGGCGATCAGAATCGCGCAGCCTGCGAACGGCGATTTATCACCGACTCCCTTGGGTTCGTTCTCACTCATCGTCCTTGCCATCGTCCATGCGTTTCTTTTCCTCTTCCGGGATTTCACTTTCGCCGTCACCTGTCACGGCATCCTCCGGCTCCGTCCATTCCTCGTCACCGGGAAGCCCCTCATGCATAGCTTGATACTCGTCTTTCCATTGATGATCCTCATCATGGTGATACTCGTCGTGCCAGCCATGGTCGCCCGACTCGGACGTGTTCCCCTCGGGATCGCCCCCCGGAATATCCGGATGGTCGTGATCTACCATTTTCTCATGTTCATCAGCGTTGAGCAGCCATTCCTGCCTACGCTTCTGCAACTCCTCCTCTTCCATCGCCTCCTTTTGGCGCGCCTTTTTTCTATCGAACCAAGCAAGCCAGATGCAGATCTCGTAGAGGAAAAGCATGGGAAGCGCCATCAGGTTGAGCGTCATGATGTCTGGAGTCGGAGTGATCACGGCAGCGGCCACGTAGATCGCGACGATTGCATAGGTGCGTGTCCGAGACATGGTCTCATAGCTCAACAGGCCGAGCTTCACGAACACCATCACCACAACGGGCAACTCGAAGGAAAGCCCGAACAGGAGCGTGAACTGGGTCGCGAAAGTGATGTATTCGCCGATCCGCCAGTCATTGGAGACACCCAGTTTGGCACCCCAATCGAAGAAGAACAGCAGTGCGCGAGGGAGGACGAAGAAATACGAAAACAACACACCTGAAAGAAAAAGCCCAAAGCCGATCGCCATTGCCGGCCAAAGCACCTTTCGCTCGGCCGCGTGCAAGCCGGGCAAAACAAACTGCAGGATAAACATAAGAAGCAACGGAAATGCTAGGACGATACCTGCGAAGAACGCCAATTTCATCGAGAGCATGAACGGTTCGGTCGGCCTCAGTGCCGACATCATTTTGATGTTCGAAGCGGCGCTGGCATCGACATCCGGATCCGAGTCAATTAGCGCCAGGAGCTGGGTAACCATTGACTCGTCCACCCCGAGGCTTTTCACAAACACCTTCCGCTTGTCTTCCGGCAAAGCCTTGGCTGCACGAAGGAGGGCGACACTGCGGGCATGGAATTCCATGTCCGGTTTCCCTAGGCCCTTGAAAAATAAGACGCGCTGACCCTCGTCGAGACCGGCCACGATCCGCTCGACACTCTTGGCCTCGTCCCAAACTTCCACGGTCGGGACTTTGATCCCCGGATGTGCTTCCGCGGTCGGCATGGTCTCCTGCTGTTTGTCAAAAATTACCTTTTCGGCAGGCGCACGGAGGATATCCATCAGCTGACCTTGGAAGGTAAAGCAGACTATCATCGAAATCACCAGGGTGATCACCACGCGGGTGATCAACACCCGCAGATCCTCGAGGTGAGCGAGGAAGGGCTTTTCATGATCGGGATGGGCTTTCTCCCTCAGTTCAAAAACTTTCTTAAGCAAATACATTCGGTGCGGGCAGATTCAAATCCCGCAGACTCCTCTCCGCAAGCGAAGATTAGCACGCTTTTCATCCCATCCTGTGGATTCCGGGAAATGCCGGATTTCTTTGACTCCTCCTGCCATTCTGACAGAGTTGGAGCGGCAGGGGCATTCGCCCGTCGCCGGACAACCAGCAAATATCATGAAAGCAAATATCCTCAGCGCAGCCATCGTACTGCCACTCGCATTCGCACTCGCATCTTGCGACCCCAAAGAAACAGTAGAAGAAGAAGTGTCCTCCGGAGCCGACAAGGTCGCCGAAGGAGTCAAAGAAATGGCTGATACAGCGGCGGATGCTGCAACGGACACCGTTGAGGCTGCAGACGAAGCGACAGAGACAGCTACTGAAACAGCTAGCGACGCTGCCGAGAGCGCCGTGGAAACCGCGACCGATGCAGCCGACGAAGCTGTCGAAACCGCCACGGATGCTGTCGAGGATGCCGCCACAGACGTCATCGAATAAATCAAGACCCCCGAGTAGTCGGAATTACCTGATTATTTTTCCGATCACATAGCCCCGGGCGTCCCTTGTGGATTCCCGGGGTTTTTGCGTCCAGGCTGAGGCTACGCAGAAAAAGCTAGGATCCGCCCAGCTCCGCCAGCGTTTCTAGATAGGCGATGCTGTAGATGCCGGTTCCGTGGCCATCCCCCCAGAACAGCTGCAACCCGTAGCCTCCTACCATTTCGAAGCGCTTCAGTTCGAAGGCTCTGGGACCGTACTCTACGACCGGCCGGTGCACCCGCCCCATGGCATCGGGTTCACCCTGGCATTGGGCACAAGGGCATGCCCTCCGCATCATCGCCAGCGGGAAATACATCTCGCTCCCGTCGCCGAAACCAAGAGCCAGCTCTTCGCCGATCGCACAAACATTTGTCAGACTTTTCATATCAAATTATCCGAGTTCCCCCTCCACCCTGTAGTCCCTTTTTCCGAAAATCGCCGAGCCAACCCGGACATGGGTAGCGCCCTCTTCAACCGCAACCTCAAAATCTCCGCTCATCCCCATGCTGAGAAATGGCAGCTTTGCGGAAAAACCGGCTTCCAGCGAGTCTCTAAGTTCCCGCAATCCGCGAAACCAATGCCTGGATTCCTCCGCATCCTCCACGGCCGGGGGTATCGTCATCAGTCCGACCACATCGAGGTGCCCTAGCTCCATGAGTTTCGAAAAATCGCTCTGCAGCCCGCTAACACTGAAGCCGCCCTTGGTCTCCTCACCTGCCTGATCGACCTGAAGGAACACCTTGGGCCGGAGACCCAGATCGCCAGCCACCCTGTCCATGTATTCCGCCAGCCTGAACGAATCAACGGCATGCACATACTCGAATAGCGGCAGGATTTTCCTGACCTTGTTACGCTGGATCCGTCCAATAAAATGCCATTCAAGATCGCCAGGGAGCTCTCTGAGCTTTAACTCCGCCTCCTGCAGCCTACTTTCGCCGAAGATCCTCTGCCCCGCGCATACCGCCTCACGGATGTCCTCTGCAGGAAAAGTTTTCGAAACCGCAAGCAGGTGCGCCGCATCATTTTCACGACCCGCCCGTCGGCAGGCAGTATCGATCCGACCGATGGTTTCAGCCAGCTGACCCTTGATCCTCGACATCAACGCAATCCGCCGTCGCTCTTGAGCAAACCGACCATTTTCGCCTTCGCCGTCTCATCGACGAGATCACGCAGGACATGGATCGCCTCACGCTTCTCCGCATTCAGACCTGAAGGCCATTTCGGCGTATCGTCGAGGTCTGCCGTCTTGTCGACCGCACGGCGCATGTAATCGGAGTTCTCCTTGGAAGGGTCATAGGGCTTGAGATCCGCTCCCTTCTGGAGATCGTCCAGAGTCAGCTTATAGAAAGTAAACGTCTTGGCGTCTTTCTCCAATATCTCGGCGAAGCGGGTGCGGCGTTCGGCGTTACGCTCTTTTTTCTGGACGTCGGATTTGGAAAGCTCCTTTTCCCGCACCTCCTTGTTGAGGGAGACTTTGTTTTCCTTCAGGCGTTTCTTCGCCTTGATGATGTCTTGGATCACGTAATTAAAATCCTGGCATGCTCCGACGCGCTCCTGGCTCAACTCCTTGAGCTTGGGGAGAAAAAGCGCCTGATGGTCGAGCGCCCTGAAATCTGCAGCCGGGCGAATCCTGTCATGCGGGAGGGCGTTGTCCAAGTAGGCCTCGCCGATATCGAGCGCGTCAGTGATGCTGGGAAGAGCAATGCTCGGAACAACCCCGTCCATTTGCGTGGATGATCCGGATGGACGATAGAATTTCTGGATGGTCACCTTGAGGTAGCCCGCCTTGTCGCGTACTGCAAACAGCGGCAGCATCCTCCCAATATCCATGGGCTGCTGAACCGTGCCCTTGCCGAAGGTCGAGGAGTCCCCGATGACCACAGCGCGGTTGTAGTCCTGGAGCGCACCGGCGAGGATCTCACTGGCTGAGGCGCTGCTCTTGTCGATCATGACAACCATCGGCCCACTGTAGATCGGCTTGCCGACATCGGAATCCTTCACTTGCACCTGACCCAAGGTATTTTTCACCTGCACCACGGGTCCGCGCTGCACGAAAAACCCTGTCATCCTGCGCACTTCCTCAAGCGAGCCTCCTCCGTTGTTGCGTAAATCAAACACCAGCCCGTCCATTTTTTCCTCCATGAGGCGCACCAGGATGCGCTCGACATCCACAGAGCACCGGGTCAGTCCCTCGTCAAAATCCGCGTAGAATGAGGGCAGTGTGATAACCCCGATCCGGCGGATCTCGCCCTCGTCGTTCTTCATCTCAATGAGTTCGCCGCTGACCTGCTCATCCTTGAGCTCAACCTTGTCCCGCTGGATGACAATGATGTTCGTTTCGCCGGGGGCTCCGCCCGATGGCTCAACCTTCAGAGCCACTGAAGTCCTCTGCTTGCCACGGATGAGCTCGACCACCTTGTCGATGGGCATGAACATGATGTCGATCATCCCCTCGGCGGTTTCGCTGTTCAAGCTGTCCACGGCGACGACGCGATCATTGAGTTTCAGTGAACCTTGCTTGTCCGCCGGTCCACCGACGACGATGCCCTTGATGATTGTCGCACCATCCTCTTCCGCTTGGAGAAGCGCGCCAATTCCGACGAGCTCGTTTTTCATATCCCCTTTGAAACGGTTCATTTCCCGGAAGCTCATATAATCCGTGTGCGGATCGTAGGCACGCGCGACCGCGCTGAGGAAATAGTTCGCAACGTCCTCGTCATCCACGTCCTCAACGCTGGCAAGAAGGCGCTTGTATCGGAGAGAAACCTTCTCGCGCGGATCGAGGTCGTCGGCGCCCGGATCGGCCTTGCCCTGTTCCTTCGCCATCTTGGTCAACAGCTCGCGGCGGAGCGTCTCAGCCAGCACCGCTTCCTTGATCTGGCGTTCCCAGGTAAGTTTGGCTGCGGTATCGTCCGTAGACCAAGCCACGTCCTTACGCGACATCATCACGGAGTCATCTCCGGTGAATTCGAAGTCGCCGTCCAGCAATTCCTGTGCTTGTGCCACACGCTCCGAAACGCGAACCCTGAACACACCGTAGATCTCGGTGGCGGCGTCCATGCTGTTCCCCTGGAGCAGGAGGGTATGCAGCCTGCCTCCATACTTCTTTTGGAAACCATCCACATCGCGCTGCGTGAAATACAGTTTCTGATGATCGAGATCCTTCAGGTAGTCGTCGAAAAACTTTTGGCTCAGCTCGGCATTATAGGGCAACCGCGCGAAGTGGCTGTTCTGCAGCATGATGGCCATCTGGCGGCCAACTTCGTTAAAATCTGCGCGCTGCGCGCAGGCCGGGTTAGAAATGGCGACAAGGGTGATGGCGAGCGTCGCTTTGCGGAGCCAAGAGGTGATCATGATGTAATAGCGTCGGTTGGGTGACTTTTCCTCTGAGAAACTGCCACACAAGTCCGTCTTGTCGATTCAGAAAATCCCCAAGAGGTATCCTTCACCAATCCCCGTAGTTCGTCGGAATGTGCCCGGAAGCGGCCAAGGAGCAGTCCAGATAAAGCTGGCCGACCGGCGGAATCGTATCCGAACCGAAGGCTCCGCCGTAGTTGTAGGTGCCGGATGACGGGCAAACCGGGGTCTTTTCGACGAATTTCCCGAGACCGACGACCCTCATCTGCAATCCGGTCACACTCTGACCCGGGCCGTAGCCGTAGAGATTCGAATAGCTCCGGACACCCTTTTGGATATTGTGGATGTGGATAATGCAGAGAGTCCGGTCGGATCCCTTTTTCCATGCCTGTGCACCGATAAATAGGATTGAGATGAGCGAAAGCAGCACAAGAATCACGACGGTAAGTTCGAGCAGCGTCATGCCGGGGGAGGCCATTCGGGTTCTTCGAACCCTTCCTCGTCCTGCTGAATTGTTGGTTTTGGGGGAAACTTTCATGGAATTACCGTTTTGGGAGTGGAAGATGAATTGCATCTTTTTTGAAAAAAATCAAGCATTTTCAGCAATTAAACATAATTTATTTTAAGATAACCCATTCAATCCACCTTTGTAAGCTTTTCGCGGAAGGTCGCGAACAGTCTCCTGAGTTCAGCGGTCTTCTCCTCCCCGGCAAATTTTTCCAGCCTGTCAAAGGAAGCCTTGTTGAGGAAATCCCTCGTCCGATTATCCTCTGCGAAAAAGTCAATCTCAGGCAGTATCCTAGGCCCCGACGGTGTCATCACCACTGGGACAAACGCATTCCGGACGCCGTCCTCAACGGTCTGGCGCACCGAAGCGACCGCCCATGACCCGGATCGCTGAATTCCCTCCAACTCCCAGGCACCTTCCTTGAAATTGGAAAGGTCGTAGCTCAGGTTGCGTAGCGCTTTCATCGGGATCTCACCTTCGTCACCAAGCCAGGCGGACAGGGAAAATACGGTCCGAATATCCTTTTGTTCAAGGGCGGAAATCCAATCCGCCACCAGCTTGCCAAGCTCCGTGTCGGTCGCAACACGCTCAAATCCGAGCCTTCTGAGCTCCGTGCCCGGCTTCATGAGTTCCTCGCGCCAGGACAGCCGCCAATCCGGTTCATTTGCTTTCACCCATTTTGAAAGCGCCTGATGATCCTCCCTGTCATCCTCGGAGACAATCCCGGGAGCCCACACCCAGCCATCGCCCGATTTTTTAAAAAACATCGTCACCGGCTCGAAACGATCCGCATCGTTCACCGAAAACCATTGGAAAACGGCGGCGGCCGAGTCGCCCTCTTCCTGAAAACCCATTTCCAGCGGAAACCGGAGTGATCCTGGCTCGTTAAGCGTCCACCATACCTCCGCAGCGGCGGAACACGCGATCCGCCCATCCTTGGGGCGGCGGCCGAAATCCACCCTCCTGAGAAGTTCGCGCAGTGACGGGGATCTCAGGGATTCGATCACGCCGTCCAAGGCGGCGCGCGCGGTGGCGGCCTTGGTCACGGGCTCCACTTCACGGAGCCTCTTCGGAAAACGGTCGAGAAGGTCGACGTCGAGCCCCTCTTCGTCCGCAAGCATATCCTCGTCCCCGGACATCAGCACGGTAGGGAGATCCATTCTCCAATGCCCTGAACTGTTTTTCACGAGTTCAAGATGGATGATGCGGATTTTCTGCATGGTTCCAGACGAACGCATGATCGCCGGATCCAGACAGGCGATGGAAATCATCCCGCTCCCCTTCGTCTGCTCCTCAAGCACGGGGATCCTCACCACCTCGGGTGCAACCAAGAGCCGCCATGGCCCCTGCCCTTCGACCGCCGCCCGCGAAACAGCAAGGCGCGCCGCCCAATCATCCGGGAGGGGATCACCGAGCCCGCCGAGAAATCCGAGAATCGCCGCCCTGTCCTTTGCTGCGCAAGCCTTGAGGAAAAGCCCCGTGATCTTGGCCAAATCATCCCCCTCAAGATCTTGTCCAATAATGCTCTCCCTGATCCGAGCGCGCGTCCGTTGTGAAGATTTGGCGATCAGCGTCTCAAGATCGACCACCCGCTCCCTCATCATCCAGTTCTCAAGGCCGGACAGTCGCTCCCTGATCGGCAGCGTGTATCCCGCAACCGCATTCTCGAACGAGGCAAGCACAGGTGCCGGCAACCATTCCGCCCCACGCTTCACCAATGCGACCGGGTAGATCCTGATTTCCGACGAATCAAATCCCACAACCTTGCGGATCATGACGGCAGCGAAACCGGTATCCTCTTTCACTTCGCCGATCTCCAGTTCGCCGTCCCGGAGATCCGCCCCTAGCCTCTCGATCCCTTTCCGTATGATCTCCCTCTTTCCGTCAGTCGTATGCTTCTGAAGCGCGGTGTCGCCGCCGGGATTGAGGTTCAATTCCCCCTTCCGCACCTTTTCCAAGAAGTCCAGCGCGGCTGTCCCCGGTCCGCTGGCAAATGCAAGCGACGGGAGCAATCCGAGAATGAGGAAAAGAAATTCTTTCATCGCACTGAATGGTGCACTCATGGCCGGAGCTTTGAAAGCGTCGATTGCCCGGTTTACCTCGTAGACGCAGCCTCGACGATCGGGAAACTGTCCAACACCAGTGAAACGAGCTTTTTACCGCCCGCAGAGAGGGAGGCAGAATTTCCCTCCCCGGTCAGCAACCCGCGAGTGAGCCAACGTTGCGGAATATCCGAAGGCCTCAGGTGCGAGACAACAGGCGCGGAAACCTTCCGTTTACTCGGTGTGAAGGAAATTACATGCCCTGTCGCGGCGAATCCGACCTCCCAAGAAACGTGATCGGGAACCCCCTTCCTCCGCATCCATGGATAACGGCTGAGGAATTCCGGCTCGGCCGCACCCGCAGGCACCGTCACCTTAAACTGCATCGGGCGGCTGAGCACGAACTCGCTGAACTTTAACTCCGGATTCTTTCTGCGCTCCAGGAAAAACCCGGCGATGTCCACTCCGGCGATGTTCATCCCGTTAAAATTCCCGTGATAGTTTGCACTGCCAAAATTGTGGTCATGCCACGACCCGTAGCGGGTGCTCATCTGCAGGCCCAGTTCGAGATGCACGTGCGCACGCGTCCGGTTCAGCCCCGCGCCAGTGTAGCCCATCCTCCCCAGCACGGAACCGGCGTTCACTGCATCTCCCACCTTCGCGGTGACGGTCGAAAGGTGCGCGTAGAGCGAGTAGACTTTGGAGTTCTCCCAATCGTGCTCCACCACCACATATTTTCCGTAGTTGCTCCGGCCCGAGATCGGGCTGGTGTGAACAACCCTCCCTCCGGAGATGCTCATCACCAGGTCGAGCGGGTTGCCCGCCTTGTCACGTTTTACCGGCGCGATATCGATGCCCTCGTGGAAACGGCTCATCACCAATTTTCCTCCGACCCGAAGCGGCGAACGCACATACCCAAACGAACCGCCTTCCCACGGCTTCGACGTCTCACCCTCGAACGTCCGGTTCACGTACATGTAGAACTTCTCCGGCTCATCACCGAACAGGTGTTGATTCGCGGTGGGCAGCGAAATCACGGCGGGCTCCGCGCAAAGTGCGCATACCAGCACACCCCAATATCCAAGGACGTTTCTTATCATCGCGTGCTATTTTTTCTTGTTCTCGCCTATCCTCGGCAATGCCGTGTCCAGCTGGCGGATCTCATCGAGCGAAAGGTTTTTCCATACCACGATCACCCCGTCGTCAACCGGCCCGTCGACAAGCACCCCATCGATGACCCTGCCAAATGCTAGGCACACCAGCCACTTGCCCTGGTTCACCGAGGTGACGGCGGAAAGACGCCTGCGGGCATTGTTCTTGAGTTGAAATACAGCACCGTAGGATGCCTGGTCATCAGCGGGAAACGGCGAGAATGCCACCAAGTCCTTCGACGATACCTCCGGAACTCTCCGAAAAAACCTCTGCTTCCCCATAACCTCGTGCGGAAAAATCATCTTTGGATTGTCCGTCCCTTCCGTCTCTATGTGGAACGAGACCTTCGCTCCCTTCCCCTTGTTTCCCCCTGCCATCGCACACCCGGCGCACAGCAGCAGGCAAATCACCCATCTCGCAGTAAACTTCATACCGGAGGAAACCATATCCTCGTCGCCAAGAAAGAAAAAAGCGGGAAGCCGTGGGCTTCCCGCTTTGTTTTGAAACATCAAGAACAACGCGAACAACTGGTTGTGCCCTGTAGGGCAGTCGCAGCTGTTTGCGTTGGTGTGATTACTTTTTCTTGGCTCTCTTGGCTGCTTTTTTGGCAGGTGCTTTCTTTTTAGCGACAGCCTTCTTTTTGGCCGGAGCTTTCTTAGCCACTTTCTTCTTAGCCACTTTCTTCTTGGTGGCCTTCTTGGCTGCCTTCTTGGTGGCCTTCTTGGCTACGACTTTCCTCGTTGCCTTCTTCGCTACCTTCTTGGCGCGCTTAACTACCTTTTTCTTGGCCGCTTTCTTCGCCGCCTTCTTGGCCGGAGCCTTTTTCTTCACCGCAGCTTTTCTAGCCGGGGCTTTCTTCTTGGCGGGTGCTTTCTTCTTGGCCGCCTTTTTCACTGCCTTCTTAGGTGCGGCTTTTTTGGCCGACGCCTTCTTGGCAACTTTTTTGACGGATTTCTTCGCGGGCTTGGCCGCGGATTTCTTCTTTACTGTTTTTTTTGCAGCCATGGTTTTGTGTCGTTGGAGTTCGCGTTCGATGTTGGTTTTCTCTTCCGGTGTTAATGAACCGGCGGAGAGGGTAGCGAGAACAGCCTCACCGAGGCGTCCTCCAAAAGCGTTGGTGATGAAATCATCCGTGGCACGGCGCACGATGATTTCCTGGGAAAAGGCGGGCTCATACGTATGCGCTCTTCCGGAGCGGATACGCTTCACCAGCTTTTTCCGCTCAAGGCTCTGCATCACCGAGAGCACCGTCGTGTAGGCCCGCTGCCTGCCGTCCGGTAGTGCACCATGCACTACGTTCACCGTAGACGGGCCTTCGTGCCACAATACGGACAGGGCCTGGAGTTCGAGATTTGACGGATGAGATGGCATTACCTTGGGAGCGGTTGCTTTTCTTGATTACCACAGAACTAGTATTTCGCGTTTTCGTCAAGATAAATTACGTGAATCTTAAATATTATTTCCATACGCTTTCCGGCCGTTCCGTATGCAATTCTACTATGATTCCAGTAGTACGATGGATCCCGTAGTCAGTCACCATCCCTCATCTCCGGGCGTTCGATCGCCGGATTGAGTTTCTCCAACGCCTTCCAGAAGTCGCCATCGGTCGGATGCCCGTTGAAAAGGATACGCCCTTCGGAGGAGATCAACACCACTGCGGGAACGCTCTGCACCTTCATCTTTGCGCTGACCGGACTCTTCTTTGTATCCACGATCCAGGAGCCGGGAATCTTCTTTCCGGTCGCCACAAGCATCGCCTTCGCATCGGCAATGACCTTCGCCGATGTCTCCGGAAGGATCGATGCAACAGCGACGTCTTTTGCGTTGAGATGTTCCGCCGTGATGAAGAAGTCGTTCAGCGTAGCTTCGCACTCGCGGCTCCACGGCGACCAAAAGTGGAGCAACAAGCCCTTCCTCTCGCCGATGATTTTACCGAGAGATACGGGTTTTCCCGTCAGCGTGTCCGTGTAGGCTTTTTCAAAATCGACCTTCACCGCCTTCATCGCATTCATCAGGCGGATGCGGTCGATGTGCGGCGCGAACGCGGCTCCCTGCTTCGGACTGAGCCAAAACGCCTCGGTGATGTGCCACTTGAAGCCTGCCTTGTCGCCCTTCTCCAGCGCACCGAGTGCCTGCACGTATTCCGTCACGGCGAGCCAGTCGTCCACACTTCCAAAGATCTCGGAATCGGCGAGCTTGAACTTGTCCTTTATTGCCAGAAACTCCGGCAGCAGCCCCGCGATCTCCGCATCCTCCGCACGGTCCACATGGAACAGGAAGCGCGCCTCCAGGATCGCCTGCTCGGATACCCCCAGCGCACGGGCTTCCACCGCAGCCTTTTTGAGGGCTTCCGGTGATTCCCGCTCGGAAAGGAGCTGCTCGATGGCGTCCTCCTTCGCGCTCATCGGTAAATCAGCCTGCGGCCCGAGTTGGGCACAGAGCAGCGAACCGCACAAAGAAAACCCAGCAAGGAACAAGCGGAGATACATCGGCTTATTGAGCAGGGATCTTCAGCTTTGCGCCGAGCACCGCAGTGTCCCTGGTGAGCCCGTTGGCCTGCTTGATCGCGTTGACCGAGACTCCGTATTTGTTCCCGATCTTCCAGAGCGAATCGCCACCGACAACCGTATGGACGGTGGCGCGAGGAGCGGCCACCGGAGCCGTGTCTTCGTAAACGGCAGCTGCGTCGTAGACGGGATTCACATCGGAAGGCTGGTAAGGGGTCCCGCTGCCATCGCCATAGTCCGGAGCGGCGTAGGGGTTAGAGACATCGTAGTCCTCACCGCCACCTTGCGGGGAGCAGGAAGCAAGGATTGCCGAAAGGGCTGCAAAGGGAAGAAGCGTTCTGTTTTTCATTGCTAGGGATTTTGTGTTTGGGATTAGCGACTTAACGTCAACACACATACAAACGGTTGTCATGGAGGAATTTATTCAAGTGGATTCATTCCATCCACGAAAAAACTTTTTCACCACCGCCTCGGTATGCTCCGCCAGCTCCCCGATTGCTTCTCCGCGCAGCGCCGCCACCGCTTCCGCGACGTGCAATGCAAAGGCCGGTTCGTTGCGCTTTCCCCGCATAGGCTCGGGGGCGAGGTAGGGTGAATCGGTCTCAAGCATGAAACTTCCCGCCGGAACAAGCTTCACCACCTCCTTCACCAGCGCCGCATTCTTGAAAGTTGCCACACCGCCAAAGGAAACCAGCCCGCCCTCTGCGATCACCCGCTCCGCCAGCTCCGATTCGGAGATGAAGCAGTGGAACACCGCCCGCACCCGGTCCGAGTAACGCTTATATATCGCGAACGCATCCTCGAACGATGCCCTACCCTCCTTGTCTCTCGTATGGATCACCACGTTCAGCCCGGCGGATACGGCGAGTTCAAAATGCCTACGCAGGAAATCTCGCTGCCGTTCTCGGTATGTTTCCTCATCCCACCCCTCCGGAGCCGGATGAAAATAATCCAGGCCCGTCTCGCCGATCGCGCATACCCGTGGATCGGCAACATGGTCGCAAAGACGCTCCACGGCATCGTCCGGTGCGTTGTGCACATCGCACGGATGTATCCCTACCGTAGCCAACACCCTCGGATCATCCGCAAGCTCTAGGTTTTTCGAAACATCCTCCAGGCAGGTGGAAAGCGTGACCATCCTATGCACACCCGCCGCCTCCGCGCGGCACATGATCTCGCCCCGCTCCTCATCGGAAAAACGTGCCGAAGCCAAATGGCAATGCGAGTCCGTGATCATCGTCCCTCCCTGCATGCCTCCAGTAGTGCCTTCACTTTCACGAAATCCTTAACCCCCGGCGAAAGCTCCGCACCCGATGCCACATCCAGCGCCGCCGGCCCCACTTCGCTGACCGCCTGTCGCGCATTCGCCGGCGTGATGCCGCCCGCCAGGATCATCGGGATTATCGGAAACCTGGATTTAAACCCCTGCGCCAATCCCCAGTCGAACACCTCCCCGGTTCCTCCAAAAACCAGCGGTGCATGTGCATCCAGCAGCACCGCATCTGCACCGTATTCACCGGCGCTCCCAATATCCGCCGCATCCTTCACGCCCACCGCCTTAATCACCGGAATCCCCGCCTTCGCGAAACCGCCCACCGTCTCCGGCGTCTCATCGCCGTGCAGCTGCACCACATCGATCATCCCGTCCTCAAAAAGCCGGTATGCCAGCTCGCTGCCCTCGTTCACGAAAACACCCACCCGCAGGATGCTTCCCGCAAGCCCCCTTGCCCACCGCCCTTCGGATGGATCGAGGTACCGCTTCGACTTCGGCCAGAAATTAAAACCCACTGCGTCGACTCCGAGCTCCACCAATTTCTCCGCATCGCCTTGCCGGGTGACCCCGCAAACTTTCAGGGATGTCGTAGTTGTGCCGAGGAAGTCCATGCCGTTTCTCCGCAGAAACCTGTCCACGGCAGGCGAATTTTGCAAGCGGCGATAACTTTCCGGAAAACCCTCCGTATCCATGGTTCAATGAGAAATTCAAAGCACCTCCTGCTCGCATCCCTCGTCGGCGTCCTCGGCTCGCTGTTCTGGCTCATCGCATCCGCCGATGAAGCCCCCGCACCATCGAAATCCAAGGTCGTATTCATCGCCGGAAAGGCAAGCCACGGCCGCGGCGCACACGAGCACCGCGCGGGCTCCATGCTGCTCGCCGACCACCTCACGAAGTCCGGTGCCGGATTCGAAACCACCGTCGTCACGAACGGCTGGCCGGAGGACGAATCCATACTCGATGGAGCAGATGCTATCGTCATCTACGCAGACGGCGGCGGCGGGCACCCCGCCATGAAGCACCTGCAAAAACTCCGTGAACTTGCGGAAAAAGGAATCGGCATCGGCTGCATCCACTACGCTGTAGAGGTTCCAGAGGGCGAAGCTGGAAAGACTTTCCTCGATAGTATCGGCGGCTACTTCGAGGCGAACTGGTCGGTCAATCCGCACTGGGACGCCAGCTTCAAAATGCCCGACCATCCCATCGCAAACGGTGTAGGTGACTATACGATACGCGACGAATGGTATTACCACATGCGCTTCCGAAAAGAGATGGAAGGCATCACCCCCATCCTTACAGCCCTCCCTCCGGCGGAAACCCTCTCCCGCCCCGATGGAGCACACTCCGGCAACCCCGCCGTCCGCAAAGCCGTCCTAGAGGACAAACAGCCCCAGCACATGATGTGGTCTTTCGAGCGACCGGAAAATATCGGCGGTGGCCGCGCCTTCGGATTCACCGGTGGCCATTTCCACAAAAACTGGCAGAACGACGACCAGCGCCGCGTTGTCCTCAACGCCATCGCCTGGATCAGCGGCATGAAAGTCCCGGAAAAAGGTATCCCCACCGCCACCCCCACCGACGCGGAAATGGAAGCCAACCAGGACTGAATGGGTAAAAACTGAATGGAGCGGAGCCACATAGGCTCAAGCGAAGTGCTGAGCCCGAAGGGGACTGCCGGAGGGCAGGATCAAATACTGAAACGCTGGAACTTCAGGAATAGCGGACTTCTCCCTTTTGGGAGTTGGAATTTGAGATTTGGAATTTAGCGTAGCGGCAATGAGAACACGCCTCCCAGACCCTTCCCTCTTCAAAACCAACCGAGCCAACCTCGCCGCCCTGCTCGCCCCCAACTCCATCGCGGTCATCCACTCGAACGACATCTATCCCTCCAACGTCGACGCACAGCTCCCATTCGAGCAAAACAGCGACCTCTTCTACCTCACCGGCGTCGACCAAGAGGACACCATCCTCATCCTCCACCCCGATGCGAAGGATCCCAAGGACAGGGAGATTCTCTTTGTCCGCGAGAGCAACGACACCATCGCCGTCTGGGAAGGCGCGAAACTCACCAAACAGCAAGCCTCCGAACGCACAGGCATCACCCGAATCGACTGGAACGGCACCTTCGAAGTCACCCTCGGCGTCCTCGCCGTGCAGGCCGATAACATCTACATCACCACCAACGAGCACCCCCACGGCTACGTCCCCATCGAGCCTCGCAACGCCCGCTTCGTGAAGCAATGCAAGAAGCGCTTTCCTCTCCACCGCTACGAACGCCTCGCCCCGCTCATCTACAAGCTCCGCACTATCAAAGCCGATGAGGAAATCACCTTCATCCAGCAAGCCTGCGATATCACCGAGGCAGGCTTCCGCCGCGTCCTCGGTTTCCTGAAACCCGGCGTCGGCGAATGGCAAGTCCAGGCCGAATACATCCACGAGTTCACCCGCTCCGGCTCGCGCGGCTTCGCCTACCCCCCCATCCTCGCCGGCGGCAGCAACGCCTGTGTCCTCCACTACGTCGAGAATAACTGCGAGCTGAAAGACGGCGATCTGATGCTCATGGACGTCGCCGCCGAATACGGTGGATGGAACTCCGACATGACTCGCACCATCCCGGTCAACGGCAAGTTCACCGACCGCCAGCGCGACGTTTACAACGCCGTCCTGCGCATGCTCCACTTCGCGGATTCCATCCTCCGCCCCGGTATTCTCATGCCGGAATTCCACAAGCAAGTCATGGCACAGATGGAGAAGGAACTCATCGACCTCGGCCTCTTCACCGCAGAGGAAGCCGCCGCTCAGGATGATACCAAGCCGCTTGTGAAAAAGTATTTCATGCACGGCACCTCCCACCATATCGGCATCGACGTCCACGACGTCTCACCCGCCCACACCGTCGTCGCCTCCGGCATGGTCTTCACCATCGAGCCCGGCATCTACATCCCGGCGGAAAAACTCGGCGTCCGACTCGAGAACGACTACCTCATCGGCGAAACCGAAAACATCAACCTCATGGCCACCATCCCCATCGAAGCCGACGAAATCGAGGCGCTGATGGCGTAACCAATAAGGAGAAGGGTGTTTCCCAACCCCTTTGCGGAGGACTGGCACGGAAGACTCCGCTTGTGCCAAGGGATTGGAGACATCCTTCTCCTTATTGAAAGATCCCCTCCGCCGGGGTCTCGACTTTCTCATCCATCCACTTCTCCAACGCCGCTTTCATGGAGGCGAGTATGGCCGGATTATCCTCCGAAACGTCTTTCTCGCTGTAAACGCCCCCGGCGAGGGAGAACAGCGCGAAATGGCGGGATCCGTCGGCCGCGGGGGTGCAGATAAGCTTCCAATCATCCGTCATCAGGCAGCGCTGCTTGGCGGCGGAGAGGGGCGACTCATACTCCTTTTTGAGGACGAACTGGTAGTTAAAGGAGTCGTCGATGCCAGTCATGTGATCCATCGGCGGGAGCTTGGGTCGCTCGATTCCCGGCACGCGGAACTGGACGAAGGGGAAGCCGGTCTCGCCGTAGTAGGCGCGGCTCTTCGGCTCCTCCGAGCCAGCCAGCCAGCCAGCGAAACTATTTCCCTCCCAGGAGGCGGGCTTTTCCGCACCGAGCAGATCCGCGATAGTCGGGGCGATGTCGATGATACTGACATGAGCATCGATTTTCACCGCCTCCGCACCGGGGACATGGAATACGAGCGGCACGTGGTTCGCCCTCATACCGCCGTTAAAGGTGAGTCCGTGGCCGAGTGTAACGCCCTCCTCGTAGAGATTGTCGCCGTGATCCGAAGTGACTAGGACGATGGTGTTCTGGTCGAGGCCGTTGGCTTTCAGCGCGTCGAGGATCTCCCCCACATTGTCGTCGAGCTGCCGGGTGCAGCCGTCGTAGAGATCGCGGATCTGGCGAACCTCCTTTTCCGGGAGCGCCTTCCACTTGTTCTCAAGATCCGTTCCGCCGATGAAAGAATCAATGTCGAAATCGACGCCGCTTTTGTTCGGCCCGGTGTAGTCCGGATCGGCGAACATGGTGGAGTAGGGCTCCGGACTGCGATAGGGAAGGTGGTTGCAGGAATAGAATACGTGCCAGAAAAACGGCTTACCGCTTTCCGCGACCTTTCCCATCCGCCCCTTCACCCGGTCCGTGACAACCTCCGGGGTGACGAAATTCGCGAAGGAGCCGAGCTGCGGGAAAACCGCATAGCCCGCCGGGTGGTCGAAGTAGAGCGGGATCACGAAATGCGCCATCACCACCGCCTGGCTCATGTAGATCTTAAAGTTGTCGAAACTCGAAACCGAGACGTGTTCGAAGCCCATCGGCATCATCTCATAGTAGCCCGCACACCAATCGCCGAACGCTGCGGTGTCGTAGCCCTTCCCCGCCAGGATGCGCGGCAGTGGTTCGATACTCGCCTTGGTCGCATTGACCCTTTTCTCATCCGGATACATCTGCCGCAGACCGTGCGTATGCGGATACTGCGAGGCCATCAGCGAGGTACCAGACTCCAGAGTCGAGGCGATGGGGGTGAAACAGTTCACAAGGTTCGCGGAGCGCGAGGCCAGTTCGTCGATGCGCGGAGAGACACCGCCCGCCGCTAGGCCGTCAGTTCGCCGTGGCCGGTAGCCGTTGCAGCCCAACCTGTCGCCGCGCAAGGAGTCGGAGCCGATAATGATCACATTCGGCCTGCCGCCTTGCCCACCGTCTGCTTTCCTTTCACCGGCAAGCCAACCACTATTCCAAACGAACACCGCCGCAAGCACGGCAACCGCTGCCGAGAGTCCGATCCGACCGCGCCGGGAAAGATTACCCAAGTGCCACCACACCGCGTAGGCCACAACACCAAGAGGCAGCACCTTGAACAGCGCGAAAAACACGGCGGGCTTCAGCATCTCCGGCACGACATTGAGAACCTCGTAGTACCAGTGCCCGAACTTCGCATCGCCCAAGAAATACGGCCGGGTATCAACCAACCGCAGCGTGAAATAGCCATGGATCAGGAACGCCCCCGCCACAACCGCAAGCAGCCGCCAGTGCGTTTTCCCGATAGAGAAACGGCGGCACAGCAGCGAAACGTAGGGCTGCAACACGAGCGTGAAGACAAGTGCGAGGATCACATAGGCGATCAACACCTGGACATTCTGCCAGATCAGGAAATCCATGTACTTATCCTGCGCGAGTGCACTAAACTTGTTCTTCATCCCGCTGGACTGCGTGCCCAGCCTCAGCAGCGCGACACAGTATTGGAACAGGAAAAATAAGCCCGCACCGGATGCCGCCATACCGAACCTTACGCACCGTCGCGGATCCATGTCCCTGCCCCCCTTCAAGGATTGTCCTCTTCCGGGTTTTCGACAAAAAGCCACCGCGGGCAAATCATATCTTTCACGACGACTCCGCGTTTCGAGGTGATGCCCTCGGGAAGGTGCAGCCGCAGGATCATCGGCGTCACGCCCCCGCCGTTCCGCGCAAACACCCGCGCCATCCGCTTCGCTATTTCCCCACCGCGGTCAACGTAACCGTAAAGCACATCTTCTGAATTGAGCGCCGTGAGCCGGAACGAGACAAAGGCATCGCTGTCCGCAAACTCGTAGCTGTAGTAATTGTCCGGCTCCGCATAAACCCGGAAATCCCCGGTGAACCCGCCGGGCCTCGATTTCGCAAACTCATCCCAGTCCATCGCCTGGTGGTAGACATACGTTTCCCAATCCACCTTGGCCTCATTTAACGAAACCACCTCCACCAATACCTGCCTTACCTGCGCTCCCTCAAGCTCGCACGACACCATCCAGAACGAGGCGTGGTTATCGATCGTCAACGGATCCATGCTGAGCACTTTCTCGAAACGCAGGGGTATGGGCGGGTTTTCCCTGTATTCTTTCTCCATCAAGGGAACCATCCGCAGCGGATGCCTCACGTAGCGGAGCATCTCCTCCACTGACCTGGAATCAAAGAAGTTCTGCACTGCTGTCTCGATCACCCCTACCGTCTGCTCCGCATCCATCTCCTCTCGATGTTCCTTCTCCAGAACACTCTCCGCCTCTTCGACCAACATTCCCCGCCTGTCTTTCGCCCGGTTCACCTCCAGGAGCGACCAGAGTATTCCGCCTGCAAAAATGCACCCCAAAAGGGCAATCCAACCCCACGGCATGTTCCTGCCACCGGCAGCATCCCACTGATCCTCGGCCTGAATTTCTTCCCCCTCGATCAACGACCCGACATCCGGCTCATTGGAGCGCCTCTTGAATCCCTCCCGCGTCGCATCCCGCCTCGCCTCAGGCGTGTCTTTCTCACCCACCCTCACAGGCGGCAAGTCTTCCACTTCCTCAACCGCATCCGAATGCAAGCGGACGAAACGATTCACCTTCTCGGCTTCCTCGTCCACCTGCTTGAGCTCGATCCTGTCTTTTTCCTTTGCCATCGGCAGGGAAAGGAAAGCAGAAAAGTCGATAGACGCAATGCCTCGTTGTCACTTAAAGTGCGCCCGGAAACCGCGAGATGCCCAAGAAACCGAGAATCCTCATCATCACCGCCGCATTCGGCGAAGGCCACAACAGCGCGGCCCGGAACCTAGCACTCGCACTTGACCTCATGGGTGCGGAGACCCGTGTCGCGGATCCCTGCGTCCTCTCCGCCCCGCAATCAACCTCTGTCATCCAGTGGGGCTACCGCCTGGTGACCACCCATTTCCCGAGAGTCTGGGAAAAAATCTACAGGGCAACCGACAAGTGCGATTTCTCGCGACCTAACATCCCGCTCATGCACCGCCCCGAGAGCTACCTTGAAGGTCTCGTCGCGGAATGGCAACCCGACGCGATCGTTTCCACCTATCCGCTTTATCCCTATTTCCTCGAACGCCATTTCAGAGAAACGGGAAACAGGCTCCCGGTCTTCACAGTCGTCACCGATTCCATCGAAATCAACGCCTCATGGCTCCGCGCCCCCACCGATTGGTTCCTCGTCACCGACCGGACGACTCTCGAAGCAATGCACTGCTGGGGCATCTCCGAGGAGAAAATTATCAGCACTGGCTTCCCCGTAAATCCAACCTTCTCCGAGCTCACGCCGGTGGATGGCTCCGACCCGTGCAAGCCCTTCCGCGTCCTCTATTTCCCCACCGCCAAGAAACCGTTCATCCGCCGCCACAGCAAGGCTCTCCTCGACGCCTCGCCCGACATCCATCTCACCATCGTCATGGGGAAAAATTTTCGCCTCCTCCAATCTCGCGCCAGGGAGATCAAAGCAGCCTACCCGGGCCGCGTCCGACTCCTCGGCTGGACAAGGAAAGTGCCACAACTCATCAACAAGCACCACATGGTCGTTGGAAAAGCCGGCGGCGCGACTGTCCACGAGGCCATCGCCGCCCGCTGCCCGATGCTCATCCACCACCTCGTCCCCGGCCAGGAGGAGGGAAATCTCCAACTCCTCCAGCAACTCGGTGCCGGGGATCTCGCCGAGAACCCGAAAGACCTCACCGCAGCCGTCTCGGAAATACTCGCCAACGACGCCGCGAAGTGGCGCAAAATGAAAGCCGCTCTCGCCGACCACAACTGCAACGACGGTGCCATCACAGCATCGAAATTTATCCTCTCCCACACCTGACCCCATGGCCGATTTTCTCTTCGACATCGGAAAAGTCCTGCTGGACTTCGACTTCGAATCATCCCTCTCCAAGCTGCTCCCCGCAGATCATCCCGACCCGACCACCTCCCTCGAAAAACTCCTCGAAAAGAAAGACGAGTTCGAAACCGGACGGATCGCGGTATCAGATTACACCACCTGGGCCATCGAGATCCTCGGAACCGATGCCACGCCGGACGAATTCCACACCGCGTGGCAGAACATTTTCACCCCCAACCTGCCGATGTGGGAAACCGTCCGCAAGCTCGCCACCGAAGGCCACCGCCTCATCCTCTTCTCCAACACCAACGCAATCCACTGCCCTTGGGTCTTCGAAGCCTACCCAGAATTCTCCCTCTTCCACGGCTCCATCCTCTCCTTCGAGGTCGATTCCATAAAGCCCCACCCGGAAATCTACCAACACGCCATCGACAAACACTCCATCGTCCCCGAAAACACCCTCTACATCGACGACCTCCCCGCCAACATCGCCACCGGCGATGCCTTCGGGTTTCGCACCCACCAATACAACCTCGACAACCACAAGGCGTTCGAGCACTGGCTTCCAGAGCAACTCGCTTCCCTGAAAACTTCAAACTGAACACTCGCAAACTCTGATGTTAAAAATCGCAGACCGCACCTTCTCCTCCCGCCTCTTCCTCGGCACCGGAAAATTCCCCTCCAACGAATCCATGAGCGACGCCCTCGCCGCCTCGGGAACGGAGATCGTCACCGTCGCCCTCCGCCGCGCCGACCTCTCCGGAAAGGGCGACCCCTTCGCCAACATCCTCGATTTCGTCGATCCGGAGAAATATCTCCTCCTCGCCAACACCAGCGGAGCCATGAACGCGGAGGAAGCCGTCCGCCTCGCCCGCCTCGCCCACTCCGCCGGCCTGCCGAAATGGATCAAGCTGGAGATCCACCCGGATCCCACCTACCTCCTCCCCGATCCCATCGAGACGCTCAAAGCCGCGGAAATCCTTATAAAGGAAGGCTTCACCGTCCTCCCCTACATCAATGCGGATCCCGTCCTCGCCAAGCGCCTCCAGGAAGCCGGTTGTTCCACCGTCATGCCCCTCGGCTCCCCCATCGGTTCCAACAAAGGCATCACCACCCGTGACCAGATCGCCATCATCATCGCCCAGGCTACCGTCCCCGTCGTCGTCGATGCCGGGATCGGTGCCCCATCCCACGCCGCCGAGGCCATGGAACTCGGCGCCGATGCCGTCCTCGTCAACACCGCCATCGCCATCGCCTCCGACCCGGAAAAAATGGCTATCGCCTTCAAGCAGGCCGTAGAGGCCGGCCGCACCGCCTTCGAACTCGGCCTTCCCCAGCCCTCCGAAACCGCCCACCCGACAAGCCCACTCACTGGCTTTCTGGACGAGTGAGGCAGCCAGCCCTACCACCGGTAGGGGCAATCCGGCTCGGTTGCCCCACTTCAGAAATCTGACGGCGGTTCACGGGTTCACTCACGCGAGAACTTCCATGCCCTTGGGGTTTTAAATTGGGACGGTCGAGCCATACCGACCGTACCTTTGACATAGGCTCTCAGCCCTTCTTCTTGGCACGCTTCTTCCCATACTTCACCTTCTTCTGCGGCGGCATGACCGGAGTGTCATTCTTCAGCGTCGCGATCTGATCCCGCAGGTGCGCCGCCCGTTCGAATTCCAGCTTCGATGAGGCATCGCGCATTTCCTGCTCAAGTTCGGAGATCACCTTCAGCTTGTCATAAGCATTCTCGTCCTCGGCGACGATAGAGGCGTTGAGCTTCTCGGCACTAGCCTTGCCTTTCTCGTAAGTATGGAGGCTTTGCTGGACGGAGCGGATGACAGATCTCGGGGTGATGCCGTATTCCTCGTTGTGGGCAATCTGGCGGGCGCGGCGGTACTCGGTGATATTGATCAGAGCCTGGATGGAATCGGTGACAACATCGGCGAACAGCACGCACTCACCGTTGATGTGCCGCGCGGCACGACCTGCGGTCTGGATGAGGGAGGTTTCGTTGCGGAGGAAACCCTCCTTATCCGCATCGAGAATACAGACGAGCGAGACCTCGGGGAGGTCGAGTCCTTCCCGGAGCAGATTGATACCGATCAGGATATCGAAGGTTGCAGCACGGAGTTGGCGGAGGATTTCCACCCGCTCGATCGCATCGATATCGGAGTGGAGGTAGCGGCATTTGAGGCCAGTGGAGGAAAGATACTCTGCGAGATCCTCAGAGGTTTTCTTGGTCAGGGTGGTGACGAGCACTCGCTCGCCTTTCTCCACCCGCTGACGACAGAGCTCGATGGTTTCGTCGATTTGCCCCTTGAGCGGACGCAGGGTGAGTATGGGATCGAGCAAGCCAGTGGGACGGATGATCTGCTCGACGACGAGGTGCGTGCCTCGTTTCTCCGGATCAAAATCGGCGATCGCCTCCGCATTCCCCGAGGACTTGATCTTGATTTTCTTTAAATCGAAAGGAATGAAATCGTTGTCGCCAGGACGAGGCTTCACCGGAATGTAATTTTTGTTTTCCGGGCGGGAATTGACGATATCGAAAACGCCGGGAGTGGCGGAGACATAGACGCGCTGGTTCGTCATATGCATGAACTCGTCGAAGCGCAGCGGGCGGTTGTCCATCGCTGAGGGCAGCCGGAAGCCGTGCTCGACGAGCGTGGTCTTGCGGGATTTATCACCCTCAAACATACCGCCGATCTGCGGGATGGAGGCGTGGGATTCATCGACGAGCAAAAGGAAATCGCGCGGAAAGAAATCGAGGAGTGTGTGGGGTCGTGAGCCGGGTGGGCGTCCGGTGAGGTGGCGGGAATAGTTCTCGATACCCTGACAGAAACCCATCTCCGTCATCATTTCCAGATCGTATTCCGTTCGCATGCGGAGCCGCTGAGCTTCGATGAGCTTGCCTTCTTTCTCCAACTCGGGGATGCGTTGGTCGAGCTCCTTGCGGATTTTACCGATCGCCGTTTTCATTTTATCCCCGGCAGTGATGAACTGCTTCGCTGGGTAAAGGGTGTGGCTTTCGAGGACTTCTACGACGTTTCCGCTGGTGGTGTGAATCGAGGAGACGCGCTCCACCTCGTCGCCGAAAAACTCAATACGGATTGCCGTTTCATCGAGATAGGCTGGGTGGACTTCAACAACGTCCCCTCTCACCCGGTATTTGCCGCGACCGAAGGCGATGTCGTTCCTTTCAAATAGCAAGCTGACCAAGGCGTTGAGCAATTCCTCGCGTGTGATCTGCTGCCCCGTCCAGACCGGGAACATCATGTCCTTGTAGTCCTCCGGCGAGCCCAAACCATAGATGCAGGAGACCGAGGCGATGACGATGGTGTCCTCGCGGGTGAGCAGCGAGCCCATGGTGGAAAGCCGAAGCCGTTCGATCTCCTCGTTCACCGAGGAATCCTTCTCGATGTAGGTATCGGAGCGCGGAATATAGGCCTCCGGCTGGTAGTAATCGAAGTAGGATACGAAATACTCAACCGCGTTGTGCGGGAAGAAATTTTTAAACTCGGAGTAGAGTTGCGCGGCCAGCGTCTTGTTGTGGCTCATGATGAGCGTCGGCTTTCCATGGCGGGCGATGAGGTTCGCCATAGTGAAGGTTTTCCCCGATCCGGTGACGCCGAGCAGCGTCTGGTGCTTGTTTCCAGCCTCCAGGGATTTTACCAGCTTCTCGATCGCTTGGTGTTGGTCGCCCTGGGGGGAGTAGTCGCTGGAGAGACGGAACGGCATGTGGGGGGAAGATGCGCTAATGCGGGAAGAATTCAACACAAGGGGCACAAGTAAGATTCTGGTTCGGGCGGCAATGACGGAAATCCAACCGAGATCACAACGACCCACCATGGCTCACAATAGGAAATTTGCTGTTTTCATGTGAGAACACCGACTCACGCGTCTTTTTTTGTGCCTCTTGTGAAAAATCCTTCCGCAATTCTGCCCGAAATCCCTACGAGACAAACCAAGCTTTTCGGTGTTTAGTCCATACACATGAGCGAGCGATCGGTGAAACTCAGGGAAAAGATGAACTACGTCTGGTTGTTCCTCTGTCTCGTCTGCGTCTTCATGATGGCGTATCTGGCCACCAAATATACGCTATTCGAGGAGCCAACCAAGGAATTACAGGTAGCCCGGGAAAAACCCATAGCGAAACCCTCCCCCCACCAGGATCATGTCCCGAAAACGAAAAAAGCAGACCGCGGGAACACCGGAAAATTCGACGGAGCGGCGTTTGCCGAAGGGGCGATCCCGAACCAGCGCATCATTGCTTTCAAGGACAGGGATGCGATGCAGCGCTTCCTGGCGAACATGGGCGACGGCCTGAGCGTCCTCGGCCGCATGGACAAGTTCAACACCTTGCTCCTCGGCTTCGGCGATGAGGCGAATCTTCTGGGCGCCCTCGATGGCAGTGAGGAAACCTCCTACAATTTCCCCGTGAACATCCCGGAATTCGCCGGGTCGGGCATACAGCATGGGGCGGC
Source organism: uncultured Verrucomicrobiales bacterium (assembly GCA_905478925.1). Taxonomy (GTDB): domain Bacteria; phylum Verrucomicrobiota; class Verrucomicrobiia; order Verrucomicrobiales; family Akkermansiaceae; genus Luteolibacter. The sequence goes on along the minus strand of CAJQKQ010000058.1, from coordinate 5,886 downwards.
AGCACTAAACAACGGCCTGCTGAATTGGCTAGGCGTCACCGGCGACAACTCGCTGTGGGGCTCCGGGGTCAAAATCGCCATCCTGGATACGGGCATCGCGGATCATACGGTATTCGGGAATGCCATTGAGCGGATCAATCTGGTGCCTCTTCCTGAAAACCCTTCCGATCTCAACGGGCATGGCACCGCGGTCGCATCCGTGATTTTCAGCGACAACCCGTTCGCTCCGGGCATCGCTCCCGGTGCAACACCCCTTTCGATTAGGATCGCAGACGACAACGGCAGCTCGAGCAGCTTCCTCATTGCACAGGGAATTATCGCGGCGGTCGATCAGGGGGCGTCGATCATCAATATTTCCCTCGGCGGATCGGGACGGAGCGGGCTGGTAGAAAACGCCCTCGAATATGCGAAACTGGCGGGTTCCGTGGTTGTGGCGTCGGCGGGAAACAGCGGAACGGAAGGTGTGATGCATCCGGCTGCCAGCCCATTGGTCAGTGCGATCGGAGCGGTGGATGCAAACAACCTGCACATGGATTTCTCAACCACCGGGAATGAGGTCGCAATGTCAGCACCGGGATACGCGGTGAACGTCGCCTACCCCGGAGATCAGGCAGCGGTGGTCAGCGGAACATCATTTTCCTCTCCCATCATTGCGGGCACCATCGCTGCGACGATGAGCAACAACGGCAGCCAGACACTCAACGCAACAGCGGCGCTCAGCTCAGTGAACTCGAATCTCAACGATGTCGGGATTCTGGGTAGCGATCCACTTACCGGTGCCGGCGTCCCTGACATGTGGCGCATCCTCAATGGAAATACCCCGGGAATCTACGACGCGGCCATCACCTCCGTATCCATTACGGAGAACCAGGTGCAGGTGCTCGTCCAGAACCTAGGCACCGAGACCATGGTAAACGCGGAGCTGGACGTGAATATCAACGGCTCCACCACCAACGCGAATATCACCACCCTGCTCCCAGGCCACACCCGCGTTGTGACGGTGCCCATCAGCAGCAGCGAGAGCTTGAACATTAGCAGCTCCGTGCAACTCTCAGGAGGCCAGTCCGACCAGCGCCCTTCCAATGATTCGATATCTCAAACAGTCACTGCAACCGTTCCTGCTTCCGACCCTTAGCCTCGCCTTCGCCGCCTGCGCCCCCGTCCCGGACTTTTACGAGGCGCAGAACCTCTCCGCGAAACCCTTCAACCAGCTCGACCTCGCGGGGAATGCCTGCGGCCCGGCCTCCCTCCTGAATTCCTACCGCTTCGGGGATCCCAATTGGCGGAAACTTTCCGAAGAACCTGCCGGCCTCTCCGACCGCGAACGCATCCGCGCCATCGCTCGCGGCCCGGCGATGCGCGAATCCTCATCTCTCCCCGGCCGCGCCCGCTGGAGCCGACGTGGAATCAACCTCAGCGACCTCCGCGAGGTGGCCAACGAAATGGCCAGCCCCGCTTACCTCCCCAGCCTCGCGCAGCAAACCCTCTTCCTGAAACCCACCGAGAGCCAACAATCACATATCCAGCGGGTGCACTCCCTGCTGGCAAGCTCACTGAAGGCCGAAATCCCACCCATACTCAGCATCCGCCGCTTTGCCAAGCGGGGCGGAAAATGGACTTCGATTCAGGCGCATTTCGTCACCGTTATATCGGTTCCGGGAAACATTCCGACAGGTGAAACATCCTTCCCTGTAAAATACATCGATCCCCTCGGCGGAAATTTCCGCGAAGGTCGAATCGCCATTTCCAGAACGGCATTTCTCCAGACTGATCCCGCAGCGAACCCAAACCTCGAAGCGATTTTCCCCGACGTGACGATAGGAAAAAACTCGCTGCGTTCCGGCGAAACATCCTACCTCGCCGTCTCGGCGGTATTGGGGAAGTTCTAACCGATGAGCGATCATGGGGCTTGTCATTTCCGGCATGAAAGGGGAAAAAGAATCAGCCCCCAAAGCAATGGGCAACTAACAATGATAATAACCGCACGCTCCGTTCTGCTCGGATCAGCGCTTCTTTGCGCCGTATCGTCTCAACTTTTCTCCCAAGATTCACCGGCTGCCCTGGATCAGTCAGCCGTGGAGGAAGCCACCGCCGCCGCTCAGAAACAGCACGAGGATTTCATGTCCAGCCTCTCCTGGCAAACAAGCGAAACCGTCGCGCTTGACGGCAGGGCGACGCTCGAAGTCCCTCCGAGCCACCGCTTCCTCGGCAAGGGCGATGCCTCAAAGCTGATGGATTATTACGGCAACCTCACGGACGGATCGGAACTCGGCTTCATCTCCCCGGACAACATGGAATGGTTCGCGGTGTTCGAGTTTTCCGACGTCGGTTATGTGAAGGACGACGAAAAGGACAAGCTCGACGCCGATGAGATCCTCACCCAGCTAAAGGAAGGCCAAGAGGCCGCCAACGAGGAACTTTCGCGCCGGGGCATGTCCACGATGCAGGTGCTCGGCTGGCACACTCCGCCATTCTACAACACCAAGACAAATAACCTCGAGTGGGCGATCCGCCTCTCCTCCAGCGAAGGTGGAGAAATGCTCAACTACAAGACCAAGATCCTCGGCAGGCGCGGTGTCATGGATGTCGTGCTTGTCTGTGACGAAGGGCAACTCGCGACGGTCGTACCCCAATACCAGGAGATTCTCGCAAAGTTTGCCTACAATACAGACGAAAGCTACGCCTCCTACACCAAGGGCGATAAAATCGCCGAGTACGGCCTGATCGGGCTGATCGCAGGCGGAGGCCTCCTCATTGCCGCAAAATCAGGACTCCTCGCCAAGCTTTGGAAACCAATCGCCATCGGACTGGTCGCCATCGGGGCTTTCATCAAGCGAATCTTCAAGGGTCGCACCCCGGACAGCATCTGATCCGGACAGCATGCCGGTTTTCTTTGAGTTCCTGCTGATCGCCCTGCTGATTTTCCTGTGGGAATCGGTGTTATGGCTCCCTAAACAGGGCATGGCTCTGCGCAGGAGCCAGTTCGGCAATTCGTGGCGAGCCATCCCGGCGACACGTTTCCTCGCAATACGCGAACTCGGTGCGATCCCGCTCATGCCGCTCCCGGCAAACACGCGACTCTTTCCGTGCTCCGGTTTCCCCCTGGCGGTGGATGCGGCAGGGGCAATTCACATCGAATCTCCGAGTGGTATTTTTCTCAAGACCGGCGCGAAATCTTGGAACGACATCCGCTTCTCCACTCCGCACCTCCACGTAGGAGATCTTTCGACCCGTTGTCAGTCGCCGCGAACCGTGGAAACACTCCGCGAATGCAAGAAAGCCGGTCTCAGCCCCGCTGAAGCCATCCGCAGGGCATGGGAGCTTTCGCTCTCACCACCACGGGCGAAACGGGAGGTGAAACGTTGGACAATCACCGTGAATCCGTTGGCTCTCTATTGCCCGGCATTGTGCCTCGGATTTTTCGCAGGACTTCCCGCCGCCTATCTCACGCTCGGCCCCATTTCTGCTGTTTGGCTCGGCGCCTGGCTATGGTGCCTCATGCTGGCGATCTCCTTGCAGCTTTTTGCCATTTCAAAAGACATCCTCCCCTCCACAAGAAGCGCAATCCGACAGGACGCCCTGCTCTCTCTCGTCGTGCCTTTCCACGCGATGCGGGCAGCGGAAATAGCGGCTGTCCATGCCTTCGCAGGAACGCATCCAGCCGCGATCCTCCTTTCCCATGGAGCTACGGAAAACCCATGGTTGGGGCAATTCGTCCGCAGCCTGCGCTATCCGAGACCCACCCACCCCGGGGACATCGCCCTAGCGGAAACCGCACTCGGGCCGCTGGAAAATTCCCTCGCCCGCTTTGCCCTCGGCACCGACCGCTACCTCACAGCTCCCGACCGTTCCGAAGATCCAGAGGCCACCGCATGGTGCCCTCGCTGCCATGGCATGTTCCTCGACGGGGTGGCGGCCTGCCGTGACTGTGGTGGGCTTTCCCTCGAAAAATTCTAACAAATCACTTCGGAGTCTTGATGACCTGATACCACGCCTTGTCGCCGAGCAATGCACCACCGCTTGCTGATTTTAGCTCGGTCATATCTACGAAGTGGAGGTAACCTTCCCTGAGCTCACCGAGATCCAGAGCCAACACCTTGCCATCTGCCGAAAGCTTGGTCTTCTTCACCTCCATCGCCTTCTCATCCTTTTTCGGCGAGCCGTAGTTGGAGCGATACTCGTAGGTGTGGCTGGCAACCGAGATTTTTTCTAACGTTTCCGGATCGAGCGCTTGGGAAAATTTCAGTACGAAGCCGCCGGGCACCGCCTTCATCGCATCCAGCGAGAGGAACGGCTTGCCGTCCCACTTGACCCGGGCGATCCCATTGTCGCCCGCCCAGGAGAGCGCAGTCTTACCGACATACATGGAGCCGTCTTTCCCGAAAACGATGCGATTATTCCCCTTCCCCAGCGGAGATCCTGAAAATATCGGCATCAATGCCGTCTGAAAAACCCCGTCCACCTCGTCATCCAGCACGCGAACCAGTGTCGGTTGATTCATCTCTCCGATCAGCGTCTGCCCGGTCATCCCATCGGGCAGCGCACCTTTCGGAACTACCACCGGCCACGTCGGCGAGTTCGCCAATTCCCCTTGCGGGAACAAACCTGCGGCGGGCTGCTGCAAAGCATCGAGTTCCTTGACCGGAACCTTGAGCGGAAATCTCCCGTCCCAATCCTTCTTCCACACCAACGATGCGGGGTGCCCATAGAAACCGCCCTTCTTCACATCATACAGCGGGCTGGTCGGCCTCCAGTCGCCCTGGTTATCAGTGATCAGGAGCCTTCCTGCAGCATCGAAACCGATCCCATTCGGCGAACGAAAACCACTCGCGTAAGGTTCCATCTTCGAGCCATCCGGCGATATCTTCAGCACCCAACCACGCCAGTTTACCCGGGCATACATGCGTCCGGCCTTGCCCTTGTTTTTCCCCCATGTCGCCCCGGATGTCATCCCTTCCCGATCGACCTCCCCGATCTCCGAGAATTCGCCACGAATCTCTTTCGCCATCGGTGCACCGTTCGACGCCACGCCGAGCACGATAAAAAGGTTCCCCTCCGCATCCCTCGCCGGCCCGTAAGCGAACTCATGGTAATTCCCCGACATCCCGAAACCGTCGAAAACCGTCTGGTATTCATCGGCGGATCCGTCGCCATCGGTATCTTTCAGACGCGTCAGTTCCGCTCGCTGCATCACCAGAATACTTCCGTCCTCGTCGACGAGCATACCCAACGGCTCCTGAAGGCCGCTTGCAAAAAGCGACCACGAGCTATCGGAAGGATCATAGAACATCACTTCCCCGCGGTGGAAAGCGACGGCGATCCTGCCGTCCTTCATCATGTCCATCGCGCCCACCTGTGGATCGGTGCCGGGTGGATTCGGGATTTTCTCAAAACTGAAATGTTCGCTCCACACAGATGCATGGGCGGACGCGCAAATGGCGAGCAGGAGGATTGTGGATTTCATTTCAGGGAAAATGTGAGTGTGAATTTCGAAGCCTCGGCCGGAGTGAGGGTGAGTTTGGTTCCGTCCAACACACCCGTGTCGCTGGTGATTTTTGCGTTTTCGTCATTGGAAAAATTCAATACCAGCGGGGCATCGGGCGCCGGGGAAACGCTGAACGACCGGACAAACCCTTTGCCCTTCTCGACCGGAGAATATCCCTCCGTCACTGTGGCCACACCCACCTTGTATCGAAAAATGGGAAGCCCGGCCTTCACCGAGTATCCGAGGAATTTTCTCTCACCCGCATCCGCAAACGGCGATTTCTCCTCAACGTATCCGATGCTTCCGTTGAGCTTGGCAACGCTGCTTCCGTTCGCTCTCCAGTATGGGTAGCCATCGATAAAACCACCCGTCCAGGAATACCGAAGGCGGCAGGATCCTGC
>CAJQKQ010000057.1 GCA_905478925.1 uncultured Verrucomicrobiales bacterium | reverse complement strand
CTTTGCTTTCTTTGCTTCCTTCTGTTCCAAATCCACACTCTCCCAACGCGGAGAACCAAGACAGATTTTTACAGAAGATCGCTAAGGACGCAAAGTTCCCATCGGCTAAGCAGATTAGCAAATCCTGAAGAAGCTCACCCCATATCCCCCATTCTTCGCTCCCTTCTGTTCCCCTTTGCTTCCTTTGCTGCCTTCTGTTCCAAATCTTCCCTCTCTGGATGCGGAGAACCAAGATACCAGGCGAGAAATTTCGATCGCCTGTTGTTGACGCAAGCGCAGGAACTCTTCTTTGGATGCGACGGCTTCTGTCACCCCTCCCGGGGCTCGTTTTCCTGTAGCCGATTTACCGCTAGCTCACGCTAGCGGCTAGAGTCTGTCGCCCCTCCCGGGGCTGAAGACGGCAAAGTCCCCATGGGCTGAGCGGATCAGCAAATCCTGAAGAAGCTCACCCCATATCCCCCATTCTTCGCTCCCTTCTGTTCCCCTTTGCTTCCTTTGCTGCCTTCTGTTCCAAATCTTCCCTCTCCCGACGCGGAGAACCCAGTGCCATTCGGGGCAGGCCCCTCGTATTTCTTCAGTTGCCGGCTGCCAGCTTCGGGGCGAGCACCAAGCGCAGGCCGAGCATGCCGTAGTAGTCGACGTCCCTCGGGACGGCGAATCGGGCGGCGCTGCGGAGGAAGCAGGGAGGAGCCCCTATGCTACCGCCGCGGATGACCTTGTCTCCCGATCCTTCCAAGGCGACCGGATCCTTCTGCGCATCCACAGAATACGGCTGCATGGTGTCGAGACACCACTCATACACGTTGCCGTGCATATCGTAGAGCCCCCAGGCGTTGGGTTTGCGATTTCCGCCCACCTTGTCGGTGATGCTCCACCGCGTGTTCGGCTCGTTCACATAGGCAAAGGACAGCACACCTTTGTATTTTCCATCTTCCTTTTCTGTTTCGTAGATCTTCTGGATCTTATCGAAGTCCGCTTCGGCTAGGTTGAAGGGCGTGTCCGTGCCCGCCCGACAGGCGTATTCCCATTCTGCCTCGGTCGGCAGGCGATACTCGTAGCCCGCAGGTAGGCGACCTGCCTTGGATTCGATCTCGCTGAGCTTATTGCAGAAGTCGAGTGCACGTCCCCAGGTGACGCATTCCATCGGGTGCTCAGGCTGTAGTTCGGCACCTTTGAAATCGTTGAAACCGCCGTCGGGCATGCGCCGGTAGTGCACGGCAGTCCCTTTCCAGAACGGCCCGCGGTAGAACGTCCAGCCGGCATGATCGAAGTCGGCCGGCAGCATGAGCTTGTAGAACTGGGCTTGAGTGACCTCGTAGACGCCCATGTAGAAGGGCTTAGAAATCGTCACGTTGTGTGGCGTTTCGTTGTCTTGGCGCAACTTCTCGCTCGCGGGCGAGCCCATCTTGAATGTGCCGGCGGGGATACGGTTCATCTTCATCGCCAGCGTGGGCACCGTCCACTCCTTGGATTTGACGGTCTTCATCGCGGCGAGCGCTCCCTTGGCAGGAGCCACTTCTTTGATGGTCATCTTCGCCAGAGCTTCTTCGCTGCGCTTCAGTTGTTCCGCGGCGAGCTCGGCCTTCGTGGCCGCGTGAGTCGACTGCAAAACCAGCCCCGTCGTCATGAGCATGGCAAGAGCCATCGGCGTCGTCTTTGTTATCGTCTTCATTCTGTCTCCCGTCTTCTTCTGTTGTTGTCTCATCCAAACCATATGCTTACCGATCACCGCTACTTCTTCTTGGCAGGATTGCTCTTCTGTATCGGCCCGCGATTTCTCTCGATCCATTTTTTCATCAGCGGCAGGTCATCGATAGAACCGCTTAGCTCTTCGAGCGTTCGCCAATCCCAGTCCACTTGCGTGCGCCACACGGCCGGGTTGTTGCCCAGCTCGGCGATTTCCTGCAACTGACCGACATTGGAGTGGATCGGAATCCCGCTGCCGCCTTGTTTGATCTTCTCGCCGAAATAGCGGTGGTAGTTGAAGTTGTAGTGCTTGCCAAACGACTTGTATTCAAAGGAGGCGAGCCATTTTGCCTCGGGCGAATACACTTCCAAGGCGGCGTTCCTGGCCTCGTCGAGGCCTTTTTCGAGAGGCATGAGTTCCATCTTGAGCTTGCGGGTCTTGGTTGCTGCCGCTGCACTCTGTGCGTCCCTACGTTCTTGTCGGACACGATTAAGTTCGTCACGTAGTCGCACTTCTTTCCGCTCCAGCTCCTTGCTCCTGTCCGCTTGAAGCTCTTTCCGTGCGGCCTCGTATTCTTTGCCGAGTTGTTGTTCCTTTTCGATGAGTTGCTTCCCTTCGGAGGAGGCGTCATATTCAGCCGCGATCTTCCCACTCATCTCGGCGATCTCTTTCCTCTTCGCCGCCAGCGCTTTTTCCGCGGTATGATACCGCGGGTCGCGATCGATCAGTTCCTTTTGGCGTCCGAGAGCTTTGTTGCGGTAGGGTTTCAGAGTCGCCGTGTCGGCGTCAAAATTGGGACGCCCTTGACTGGAGGCCATATTGATGGCGTTGATCTTGTCCACGTACTTCTTGTAGGAGGCGAGGTATTGGGCATCGGGCATGATGGGCGTATCCATCCGCGGCGGGCTCAGCTTGGAGAAGTCTTCGTGCACGGTGTGGTAGATCACCACGTAATCGAAAGCCACCGACATTGCTTGGCTGCGGTCGCGATTGACCGCCAGCAGGTTGGCATCGACGGCATCGGGTAGGTAGAAGTCGGACGGGCGAATCGGAGTCGACTTACTGGCTGCCCGTTTGTTGTCGACGTAGAGCGAGGTCATCTCCCCGTCCATCTCGATCCGCACTTGCATCCATTCGTCTAGCTTGATCGCAGGGCCGCTCAACTCAAGAACTCGCTGACCCTTGAGCGTCGCCACCAATTGCAACTTGCCGGAAGCATTAACCGACAACACCAGGTGATCGTCTTTGGAAGAACCGAAGTCGAAAATCGTCCCTGTCCGCTTCCCATCCAGCCAGATCGCCATATCCACAGTCGCTGACGCGAGGTCGAAGGCCTGTGGCGAGAGCTCCGCCCACTGGTCTTTCCCGTTGAATCGGAATCCGAGCCGGTCGCCAACCGCGAAGTGCTCGGGTTGTCCGGTAAGATACCCGTTGTAGTTGGGCTCCTGTATCCGGGCGTAGGTGGTGTCGCTGATGGTGCGATAGAAATCTTCAAGGAGAACCTTGTTCGGCGACTCCATGGCGTAGTTTGCCAGCAGGGATTCGGGGTGAAGCTCAGGGGATTCGCCGCGTGCGGGGAGGTCCCGGGCGGTCGGTTCCTTGTGCTTGTTGACCTGGGCTGGCCCGAGGATGGGCTCATTGACCCAGGTGCGGTCGTAGTTATCAAACACGACGCCACCGTTGATGACGGCACCTCCTGTAATCTTCGCCTTGTCCTTGACCACGGCCGTATCTTTGACGATGGCGAAATCTTCGATGCGGGCATGGCCCAACACTTTGGCCTGGTTCAGCACCATCGCATTTTTTCCCACGTAGGCCGATGCGTCGACCTGCGCGGTGTCGGCCACCCATCCGCCACCGTTCTCATGGAACTGCCCACCGGCAGGGGCAGCCGATGCGGTGCTGCTCGGCTGCGGCGGAGCGTAGGTTTTGCCGTTAAACTCATTGTCTTTGCCGTATTCGTCTTTGCAGTAGCCGTGCGATCCGGGTTTGCAGTGCAGAAACTTCGCCTTCCAAGGATAGCGATAGGCATGGAGTCCGCTGGCGAACATGCCGTCCATTCTTCCTTTCGCGCCCGCCCCACCATGATAGATCGCCGCAGGGGTGGCGGCCACGGTCATCCAGATCGATGCATCATCGGGTTCGATGTCGATTTCCATCTGGCCCTTGTTGATCAGGTGGGAGTAAGTGATCGTTCCGTCGGCCTTCACGCGACTGAGGCAGACGCGCCAATCGGAGTAGGTCTTCGGGTCGTGATAGCCCATGAAATCGATGCCGACCTTGTTGGCGCCCTTTTCCGGAACAATCCGCACAACGTTCATGCCGAATGGCTCCGGAGCGTTCCCCATCGGAACCCGCCAGATGTTCTCTTTCAGGTCAAGCGGTTCCAGCCATTGACGCGCGGGGGCGTAGATCCCTCTTCGGTAGTCGCCTTGCAGCTCGAAATCAAAGTTGCTCATTCGCGCGGCATATTCGCCGAACAGGTCGCCCAATCCACGGATTCCGTTCTTGGCGATCCCGCGTTGTTCGAGCGTCCGCGCGATGAACACCAGCGGATTGCCTTCGTCATGCCCGAGGGGGATGGCGTTAAACCACCCGTAGCCGTGATTCGGGTCCTCGCCCGCGATGGTCCAGAAGGTGGTATATCCGTAGCCGCTGAATCCGCTGAAGACATTGCGGTAGGGACTGCGGGTGTGATGGCTGCCCTTCGGGCCGGGGAAACAGAACACACTCGAGGTGTCGGCACCGGCTTCGCCACCGCCCATCGGGAGGGAGTTGATCCGTATACCATGCCCCCACTCGTGGCCGATGATTCCGACGCTGGCGTCCTTGGCTTCGCATCCACCGTATCCACCACCGGCGTAGCCACTGATGAATTGATACCCGTCACGCATGGTTCCGGGCACCTTGATGACGTACTTGTACTGCTTCGGTTTATCCCAATGGGGCATCAGGTCGCCTGAGTATTCGTAGAGCGTCCAAATGTTCTCCATCCACTCACGCAAGAACGAACGGTAGGTCTCGCCCGCTTCGGGGGTCTTTCCGATGAACGGGCTGATGCCGTCTTTGGGGTTTTGGCTGCCGCCGCCCCAGGCGACGTGATCGGTCGTCATGAGCATGGTTCCCGGTTCGCCGGGTTTGGCTACATTAGGGAAGTCGGCCCTGAATCCAGAAGGGACTTCATAGTTGATCTTGAGAGCGGAGTCTCGAATCCGCGCCATTTCCTTGGTGAAAATGGGCATGAGAAACTTGATGTCCGCGTCGGAAAGACTTCCCCGCGTATAGGCGCGTTTGCTCCCGTCTGGGAGCCGCAGCACCACCGCCGGCGGGCCCGGTTGCTTGCGGGATTGCGCGTTGTGTTTGGCTCCGACCCCGCGGAACCCGATCAAGTGTGCGCTGAGCTTGTCGCCGTTGAGGAATCCCATTGGCGTCGACGCTTTGCCCTTCTCGGTGAGCGTCCACTCGCGTTTGATCATCCCGTCGACCACCGCGATCTCGTCCACGCCCTTGCGCGGAAAGAACTTCACCTCGCGCCGCTGGTATTCGGTCGGCTTGCCACCTTCGCCAAGCACCGTGCGAAGCTCGACACCTTCGCGTAGTCCCTTGCCGGGGAACTGTGCGCCGCGATAGTATTCATATTCGTCCGCAATCGCCCCAACGGGAGCCAAGCCCAGAAGGGCAACCATCAAGACCAGTCGTCGATCGTTCATATTCATATTGTTGCGAGGAATTTGCTTTTTGCGGGGTGTCCCTGAGGATGTTGTTGAGGAAATCAGAGAGGTCAGTGGAATCAGCGCTCCCAGGGAGGGAAATTATGTTTCGTGAAGGATTTTTGTCATCACGTTTCCATGTACGTCGGTCAGTCGCATGTCGCGCCCGCCGTAACGGTAGGTCAGCTTTTCATGATCCATGCCAAGTTGGTGCAACACGGTGGCCCACAGATCATACACCGTGGCCTTGTCTTCGACGGCATGGTAGCCCAGTTCATCGGTGGCCCCGTGCACGCTGCCCCCCTTGATTCCCCCGCCGGCCATCCACAGACTAAAACCAAAAGGGTTGTGATCGCGGCCATTATTGCCCTGTGAAAAGGGCGCCCGGCCAAACTCGCCGGTAAAAATAATCAAGGTGCTCTCCAGCAGGCCACGCTGTTTGAGATCGTTGATGAGGGCCGCAATGGGCTGGTCGACCTGGCGGGCCATTTCCTGATGACCATGGGGCAGGTTGCCATGTTGATCCCAGGGATTGGCTCGTTGCCCGTCTCCTTTGAAGTTGGAGCAAGACAACTCGACAAAGCGCACCCCCTGCTCCACCAGGCGACGGGCCACCATGCACTGACGCCCATAACCAGCCACCAGCGGATCTTCGTGCTCGAAGCCATAAGCCCGCTTGAGATAGGCCGGCTCTTTGTCGAGGCTCATCAATTCAGGGACCGCCAATTGCATGCGGAAGGCGGTTTCATAGTTTTTTACAGCCGACTGCACATCCCCTTCTGCGGCCGAGCGTTTGGCAAAGTCGCCATCGAGCTGCTTCAAAAACTCCAGGCTCGCACGCTGCTCATTCAACGGGCGACGTGGCTTCACACGACTCACTACTTCTTCCTGATCCAGATTAAAAATCGAGGCACCGGTGGTGGCAGGCAAAAAACCACTGCCGAAAATCGATTTACCCCCGTGGGGAATGCCGGTTTTGTTGTTGAGCACCACATAACCGGGGAGATTTTGATTCACACTGCCCAAACCGTAATTCACCCAGGCCCCCGCCGACGGCGAACCCAGGAAGGGGAAGCCTGTATGCATGTAAAAGTTCCCCTGGGCATGTTCTGAAAATTTTGCCGTCATGCTGCGTACCAGAGCAATGTCATCGGCGCAGCCTGCAATATGTGGGAAGAGGTTGGTCATCTCCAACCCCGACTGGCCATATTTTTTCGCCTCCCAGGGCGATTGCATGATCTTGCCGTTGTTGTCAAACTGGGTGCGCAGTATCTCCCCGGGCATGTCTTTGCCATGCATCTCTTTCAGTAGAGGCTTGGGGTCAAAACTGTCCACGTGGCTCACCCCGCCAGACATATAACACAAGATCACCGAGCGCGCCTTCGCTCGATGATGGGGGGGCTTCCCCGCCGCCCCACTCAATTGACTCAGAGCTAGCCCCCCCAGGCTACCAAACCCCAGCTGCATGAAGCGTCGACGGCAAATCGTATCAGTGTACATAGATGAGTTCCTTTGAATTGAACAACGTAGCAATCAGGCGACGCCAGTTATCGGCATTGGGACTGTCACCTAAAAACTCCCGGCACAGCGTGCGTTCGCTTGCCGTGATCTCACGAGCATACAGCGTCACAAACAACTCACGCAACACAACATCCACCTCCCGTTCGGTATTCACACGGTTCAACAGATGGCCAGCCAGATCCTCCGCCAAGCCATTCATCATGCTCAAAGCCTGGGCCGGCACGTTGTCGCTGGGGCGCCGACTCACCGTGGTCACTGGCACCGGGCGGTTGAAGGCGGTCAGGAAGGGGTGCAAGCGGTTACGGATCACGCTGTCATAAATCGCGCGCTTGTTCTGCCCCGCCACAAAATGCAAGCTGTCATAAATCGCCTCCGCATCCAGGCGACGCGGTGTGTAAAAAGACAAGTACTTGTTGACGGGATCAACCTCTTTGGAGGCTGCCGTGCTCTGACTACTCAATTTGAACGTCCGGCTGGTCACCATCAGCTTGAGGCTCTTCTTTAACGACCAACCATTCTTCTTGAAATCATTGGCCAGAAAATCCAGCAGCTCGGGGTGCGAAGGTTGCCCCCCCATGCGTCCGAAGTTATCGGTGGTGGTCACCAGGCCAGCGCCAAACACATAATTCCACAAACGGTTGACCAGCACACGCCGTGTCAGGGGATTGTTGTCACCCACAATATCCTGCACCAGCTCCAGCCGCCCACTGTTTGTTTTGTTGTAAGGTTTGCTCTCAAACATTTCCAAAAATTGGCGGGGCACCGCCTCCCCTTCACTTTGATGGTCACCACGATTCAGAAGGGGGGCATCCACCGGGTCAGACTCATACACTCCGGGCGCGCGGGTGGGTACGGGGATCTCATTTTCAAGCCTGCGATACTGCTCTACCAGTGCCACCACGTTCTCAGGTAGTTGTTTGAGATCGTGGTTCAACACGTTGCCTTGCAGCAACTGCCCCAAAAACTCCGCCTCGTCATCGCTGACGGTGCCGGCCATCCATTTGTCCAAAATATTTCGTATGGTTGTTTGATACGCTTTCAACAAAGAAGTTTTGTCCACCGGGGCCGTCGCCACCCACAAACTCAATGGGGCTCCCATACTCTGCGGGGCTTCAGGACCCATCAGAATCTCGCTCACCCCCCACCAGCTACGCTCGTCCCCCTCTTGGTTGATCACGTCGCGAGCGGTGCGAAATTCATAATGGATTTTTTCACCCTGCCAGATAGCCATCTTCCGCGAGCCCTGCCACACGGGTAAAGGTTGATTGAGGCGATGATTATCGTGCAGAATGCCCCCAAACGGATAGTGCCTGACCGCATAACGCCTATTGGCTTTATCACCGGCGGCGCGTACCCAGAGATTGTTGGCTGACGCCGTCATCCGGGGCGAGCCCATCACCGCCGCATGTTTGTCGCTGATGAGATGGCTGTACACCCCGGCAGGGTAGACCCCTTGAAACACCTTCTCCCCTTCCCCCTTCAAAGCGAAAGAGCCCGCAGGTTGTGGGGATAGATGCGAGCCATTACCTGTTTTGAAAAACGTGGCCGCCACCTTGGGGTCGCGCAAATCATAGTAGGCGGCGGCTTCTTCTTTCACCTTTTTGTTGTGCGCCTTCACCCGCCCCACATGCCCCTGCAATCCCTTCCAGTACGATTCGAATTCTTGCGACCCCTGCTCTTTCATCCGAAGCCATGGGGTCAGTGCATCACTGTCATGCTGTTTCTTTGGGCTCTCCACCTTTTCCAGCCTGTCTTCAAGTGACTCCATTTGAGAAAGCCAGTAGGTCGCAAAAGCTTTTTTGATTTGAGGTTTCAGTTGTTTGATGGCGTCTTGATGGCGGCGCTGTTTTTCCTGGCTGTCCACCACAATGGTGGCGGGGCGGTTGCTGATCATCACCCCATAAAAGCGGGTGTAGTCCTTTTGACTAATAGGGTCAAATTTGTGATCGTGGCAACGGGCGCACGACACCGTGAGGGCCATGGTGGCCTTGCTCACCACATCCACCTGATTGTCGGTGAAAGTCACCAATTCCTCATAGGCGTCCACCACCCCAAAACCAAAAGGGTTCATCCGCAGATGTGCGGGGCCAATGGCCGATTCGTTGATGTGGGTTTCTTTATTGAGTCGGGGCTTCGGCAACAGATCGCCGGCCAGATGCTCGATCATCAGCTGGTCGTATGGGACATCCTGTTGCAGGGCCCGTATCAAATAATCACGGTACTGCTGGGCAAAGGCGATACGCGGATCGCCCTCGCTGCCATGACTTTCGCTGTAGCGGTACCAGTCCATCCAGTGTCGGGCCCAACGTTCCGCATACGCCTTGCTGGCCAACAATCCGTCGACGTATTTTTCATAGCGCTTCGGATCTTTGCTCGACGTAAACCTTGTCACGTCGTCAGGGGACGGAGGCAAGCCCGTCAACACCAGCGACACCCGGCGCAACAAGGTATGCGGATCGGCGACTTCACTGGGGATCAGTTGCTGCTGTTTCAGACTGTCATACACAAAAGCATCAATCGGATTGTGGTGCCAATCGGCCTTGTTCACCTTCGGCGGTTCAGGGTTTGTGATCGGCTGGAACGACCACCACTTTTTACGCTCGTCCCGCACATCGTCCCAGCTACGCACCGATTTTTTCAAACTGGTGGCCGTGGGCTGGGTGTGGCGTGGATCCGGAGCCCCCATGCTTACCCACTCCGTGAAATCAGCGATGACACTGTCGACCAACTTGGGCGCTTTGCTGGGCATCTTCTCTACCTCCGCCTGATGGCGGATGGACTGGATCAATAGACTTTCATCGGGATCACCGGGTATGATCACCTCCCCCGAATCCCCTCCCTGTCTTAAAGGCTGACTCCAGTCGAGGGCCAGGCCACCCTTTCTTTTGTTGATCGAGTTGTGGCAGTCGTAGCATTGCTCGGCCAGCACAGGGCGAATCTTCTTTTCAAAAAACTCCCGTTGAGCCTCCGTGATCGTCTGATTCTCTGCCGACACCACAAGGCTCGAAAGCCCCCACAGGCACAACAGCATCACGCAACAGATGGATCTTCTCAGGTTCATCGATCAGGATAATTCGAGCTTGAAACTAGTTCCAAGCTTTCAGTGTGCCGATGGCATCCTCGGCGTTGATCAGTCCAATACGGCCGCTCGCATTGGCTGGCAGCGCGAAGCTTTCGATCAGGATATCGTCGAGATAGAATTCCATTAACGATCCCCGGACAAGTAAGCGAAATGCGGCTGGGCTATCGAACGTCATCTCCCGGTCGACGCGCTTCTCCATTTTGAAACCTGTGCCGTCCGCGTTCATCAGTCCCAACTCAGCGACCCCGCTGCTGTCAATCAACAGGCCCGCTCCAAAATTATTCGTGCATTCAATGTAGACCCCGCTGCGTGACGAATCCCTTGTCTTCGGCAGCCGCAGGACTCCTTCAATAATAAGTCCCTGATTCGTATCGAAGGAATTGCCGAGCAAGGCGACCGCGGCGTTGGAATCAAGCGGCTTTCTAACGGCGATTGACCGGTGTTTCATCTTCTCGTTTCCTTTCCACCAACCGAACCGTAGCGTTCCCTCCTGATCGATACGCACGTCCTTGATGGGAGCGAATGAAACCTGGACGTCTCTGGCCTGGGTGAAATGACAGGCCAGCATGCCCCCGGGGTGACGGAAAAAGCGAGAGAAGTAGGTATGCCCTGTTAAGACCTTGTAATTCTTCTTGGCCTTGCGAAACGGACCTTCGGGTCGATCTGCAACAAGTGTCGTCATGATTGGATAGTGGCCGAACAACATGTAGTACTTGTCACCGATCTTCTCCACCGCGCCGACCTCTCCGTGCTGCCCATGATCAATCACATTGGGAGGCGCAAGTGCTTTCCAGTGCACGCCATCGAGCGACTCGCCGAAGCCGAATAGTCCGTCAGCGGCGCCATCCTCCGAGCGCTTCGGGCCTGCGGTCCAGTAACCGTAGAGCCCGCCCCCTGGCTTGGGGATGGTCCAGATGCAGTCCCAGCGTCCCTTCTTCTCGTACCATTGTTCGTTCTGTACGAATCGGTATTCTTCCCCTTTTAACCGGGTCCAGTTGAGGAGGTCCGTGGATTCGGCAAAATAGATGTTCTGACGCCCGTCGAACTCCTCGGAGTAATTCATATAGAATTTACCGTCCTGCTCGAAGGTCGGCGACTTCCAGGTCGAACCGGTGCCCATCCACTTGGCTCCCGGAGTCTTTTTCAGGATTGGCCCCTTTTCAGTCCAGTGTACGCCATCAGGCGACGTGGCCATGGAAATATTGTCCCAGCGCCAGCGGTATTCGCCGACATTTGCGAGGTAGTAGAGATAGTAGGTTCCTTCATGATGGTAGAGCCAAACGTCCCACATGTTGCCGGTTTCCTGGTGTTGTGCCTTGTAGAACATGGATTGCACATTCTTGTCTGAAGCCGGTGGATTGGTGTCACGGTCCGACTTCTTCGATACCCCCTGAGTTCGATAGATCGAATTCATTTTCCATGAGGTGATTGATTTGACCTTAAGATCGCCTCCTTGGCTGAACAGGCTCACAGAGATGTCTTTTGGGTCATATTCATGCCACGCCACCGCGGCCTGTCGGTCATTGGCGAACACTTCGATCATGCTCTTATCGATGAAGATCCTCAAGGTCAGGTCTTCTCCCTTTTCCAATTCAAAAGGTGGTTTGATATACCCAACGTTCAAAACCTTACTCTCTTTGCCAGAAGAAATCGTGAAGCCGCCGCTCCCGTCTTTGGCGCTCAAGACCTTGATCCCAAAATCACGGGCCGATGGGGCGTCGAGAACAAGCTCCAGTTCCATCGTGTCGCCAGACATTTCCTTCAGCAGGTATTCCGTATCGCTCTTCACCGTGATGTTCCGCTTCTGCTTCGGATCGCTGCGGAGCTTTTCGAGTTCGCGCAAGGGCTTGATGCGCAACACGCCATCCTCCGGAAGGCTGAGCTCACGGGGCAAAGACTGTATACCCGGCTGAATCTTCTTGTCCCCTTCCATCAGCGAAGCGAGATCGCTAACTTTACCTTTCTGCCCCCAGGCCTTGATTGGCGGGGTACACCATGACCACATCACACGTCGACCATCGGCTGTCAAAAGTGACTCCGGGGCAAAAAAGTCCCACCCCCACCAGTTCATCATGGCGTGATGCTCGGGAAGAAATTTTTCATCTTTAAAATCACCGAGGTAATAGCGAGC
>CAJQKQ010000056.1 GCA_905478925.1 uncultured Verrucomicrobiales bacterium | reverse complement strand
ATGAAGGTGGCCCAAGCCGCGCCCTCCAGACCCATTGCCGGGCAACCGAGTTTGCCGAAAATCATCACCCAGTTCAGGAACACGTTGAGCACCACTCCCCAGAGGAAAATCCAGAACGGCGGCCACGGTCGGTCGAGCGCATCGGCATGGTTTTTCAGCGCCATGGACATCAATCCGGGAACCATCGATGCCATGATGATTCGGAAATATCCACCCGTTTGCTCCTCGACCAGCTGTGGTTGGCCGAAGATTCCGAGATTCAGCGAGAGCAGCGACATCAGGGTCAGCAGTATCAAACCCAGTACGGTGGCAACATACATCCCGTGGCGGCAGCTCGCCCGACCCGCGGCCTCGTCGCCCGCCCCCTTCGCACCGGAAGTAAAAACGGATATCGAGGTCAGCACGCCGATTCCGAACACGAAGGGCACGTAGAAAAGCGAGTTCGCAAAGGTCAGGACCGCCATCTCCGTCACGCCGAGACGGCCTACCATCATGGTGTCCGCCACCCCGAGCAGCATTTGGCTGACCTGCCCGATTACCAACGGAAAAGCCAGCTTCAGGGTCAGGCGTGATTCATACAGGAGCGACATGCCGCCATGCCTTTAGCCTCACCGCCGAGTATTGTCACCCGTTATGACGAGATCTGTCCCGTATCAACGGGTCGCTTTCGGTTTCGAATCCCCCTCCAGACCGCCCTCAAGCTTCCAAAGCTTGTCCGGATGATCACGACCGCGATGGCGAGGATGACCACGAATACGAAAAAAGTAGCAACCGGAGCCAGTGCGGTCAGAGTCAGCCCTCCCAGCACCAGTCCGTCCTCGGCGACACTGGCCACGCTGTTGGAAACCGGTTCCGGAGACATATTGACCAGCAAACGGGTGCCTGCCTTCGCCCCGTGCATGGTCAGCGAGGCGCCGCCGGAAAGCAGTCCGCCAATGGCCAGAAGCTTCGGATCCATCTCACCGAGCGCCGCCATCCCGAGCAAGACCCCTCCCGCTGGCCTGAGGATCGTGTGCACCGCATCCCAGCCGCTGTCCAGCCACGGCACTTTGTCGGCGAAAAACTCCACCACCATCAGAACACCCGCGACCGCCAGTACCCACTCATTACCTAGCACGGCCAAGCCTTCATGCGCCGCCGCAAGGTCGATCCAGTTGAAGCGTATCGCCAGCCCGGCGACGAACGTGGTCAGGTAGAGATTGATACCCGCCAGCGAGGCGAGACCGAGCGCCGCACCCAGATGTTCGAAAACTTCCACCCCATACCGATAGCACACCGGAACCGGGTGCCAAACGAATTCATCGGCGCACTAGGCCTGGGCGATGCCGACCTCACTTCGGATCGGGCACAAATCAACCTGGAATCCGCAGTTGGAATCGAAATTTTCACCGCAGAGCCGCAAAGGTCGCAGAGGAGCGCAGAGCCGGGCTTGTGTTTGGGAGTTGGGACTCGAAAATAAAGCAAAGCTTGCCCAGCTAGTGTACTAGGCGACCTCGACTTTCGACTCGCCGCTTACGGCCAGCTCTTCACCCTCCTCGAGCTTGCGAAAATGGATCTGCCCGACCCTGCGACCATCCGTGCTGGTCACCTTCGCCTCATATTCGAGAATTTTCAGCGTCTCGCCGACTTCCGGGAAACGCTCAAGCTGCTGTGTGAAGTAGCCGCCGACGGTGGTGACCTCTCCACTTTCAAGGGATAGGTCTTCCACATGCCCCTCGAGATCGTTGAGTGTCATCGATCCCTCCACCACGAATTCCGCGTCATTCACACGCATGAACGAGGAATGCTCGTTGTCGAACTCGTCCTGGATATCGCCGACGAGTTCCTCCATCACGTTGTCGAGGAAGACGATCCCAACCGGCGTGCCGAACTCATCCACAGCCATCGCAAGGTGGGCGTGTTCCTTGAGGAAAAATTTCAGCAGAGTATCCAGCGGCATGGTGTCTGGAACCATTTTTAGCTCACGCTTGATCCGCATAAGATCGGGGTCCGGATCGCTCATCAGCTTGAACAAATCCTTGATGTGGATCAGTCCGATAGCGTGGTCGAGGTGCCCCTTCACCAGCGGGAAACGCGTGTGCTTGCTGCGAATCGCGATATCGAGGGTCTTCTCGAACGGCTCATCGGCGTCGAGAATGATCACCTCATTACGCGGAGTCATCACGTCGCGAACCCAAAGCTCGTTGAGCTCCAGCGCGTTGATCAAGATCTCGCGCTCGGTGTCGGTCACCTCCTTGAATTTCCCGGAATGCGTCACCAGAATCGCAAGCTCCTCCGCTGAGTGGACATGCTCGCCTTCGCTGATCGGATCGATGCGGAAAATCGTTTTCAGGAGCCAGTTCGCGGTTCCCTGGAAGAAACGGATGACCAGAAAAAACGTCTTGTAGAATAGGTGCAGCGGACCAACCAGAAGCATCGTCGTCCCAAGCGAGCGGCGGATCGCGATCGACTTCGGCAGCAGCTCGCCGACGACCACGTGCAGGAAGGTGAAGGAAGCGATCGCCAGAACGAACGAAATCAGCGAAACCGGTCTGAAATTGACCCCGATCATCGTCGTACTTTCGGGCATACCCGCCATGAACAGCAAAGGGGAAATCATCGCCTCGACAAACGGTTCTCCCAAGAAACCAAGCGCGAGTGAAGCGATCGTGATTCCCAGCTGGTTCGCCGAGAGATACCCGTCGAGATTTTTCACCACGTGCAGTGCCCTGGCCGTATCCGTCCCGGTTTCCTTGCCGTGGCTCTCCAACTGGCTCGGCCGTACCTTCACGATCGCGAACTCGGATGCCACGAAAAACGCGTTCAGCAATAAGAAGAAAACGATCCCGAAGAGATAAAGAAAGGCCTCCCCGGCGCTGGGGAAATCATGCGACGCTGCCGCATTGGCGATCAGCGTGGAGATGGAGAAAAGCTCGCTCATCGGTTGGTCAAAGCTTTTCGTAAACCCCTTGATCCCGTTTCTCCAAGACGGTGAAACCCGCCTTCTTCGCGTCCGTCACCGACATCGGTTTCGTTACGCGGGGGGTGTTGACCTGTGAAATCACTTTCTTCACAGGCTTCTTGCAAATGAGGCATTTCACGAGCGCCTCTCGATCTGCAGGACGCCTCAACTCGAACCCACGCCTACAGACCCTGCACGATCGCTCGGGATCGTCGGGAGCTTCTGATACGTATTCGTAGATGGGCATGTGATGGACGCAGGATCGGGTAGTTTCCGTCCCGCGTCAGGATCGAACGACCTAAAAAGGCCGACGACCGGCTGTTACCAGCTCGATTTCGTCACACCCGGAAGAAGTCCTGCGGATGCATATTCGCGGAACGTGATACGGGAGAGACGGAAACGGCGCAGGAAGGCACGGCGGCGGCCGGTGATCTCGCAGCGATTGACGAGACGGGTAGGGCTGGCGTCGCGGGGAAGCATCGAAAGACCGACGTAGTCCTTCTCTGCCTTCAGCTTGTGCCTCAGGTCTGCATACTTTTCAACGGTCTTTGCCTTGCGCTTGTTACGTGCGATCCAACTTTTCTTAGCCATAATTCGGGGCGCGGTAGATACCCTATCCACCTCCTTTTGCAAGACCAAACTTGCCATTTTCCCCAAAAACCTCCCCGATCAGGTAATTCCGCAGTCAGATCGTTTTTTACAGTGCCTTTACGGACAAGGGATTGTAACGAGATTATCAAGGTGGTGCCATGAAAATACCAGCATACCTCGCCCTAGCGGCAATTACCACATTTACGGCGTTCAGCGTCGCGAAACCTGCCCCCGACCCACGTGTCCCGGAAAAACCCCAGGTTGACCCACCTATCATCGACGGACAGGACAAGAACCGGATCCAGATCGCCATCTTGCTCGATACCTCGAACAGCATGGACGGCTTGATCGATCAGGCGAAAACCCAGCTTTGGAAGATCGTCAACACCTTCATCGACGCAGAACGGGACGGCAAGGCACCGTTCGTCGAGGTCGCCCTGTACGAATACGGCAACAACAGCAACGCCGTCGGAAACGACTGGATTCGCCTTGTTAGTCCGATGACGCGGGATCTCGACTCCCTGAGCAAGGAACTGTTCGCGCTCAAGACGAACGGCGGCGAGGAATACTGCGGCGCGGTCATCCAGCGTGCCCTCGGCGATCTCGGTTGGGACGAGCGTGAAAGCACTTACAAGGTCGTTTTCATCGCCGGCAACGAGCCTTTCACGCAGGGACGGGTCGACGCGCGCGCCGCCTGCAAGGAGGCGCTCACCAAGAACATCATCGTGAACACCATCCATTGCGGCAGCCGCCAGGAAGGGATAGACGGTATATGGCACGAAGGAGCCGCCCTTGCCGGTGGAGAATATCTCGTCATCGACCAGGACAAGGTGGTCGCACACGTGGATGCACCACAGGATAAAAAGATCGCCGAGCTGAGTCAGAAACTGAACAGAACCTACCTCGGCTACGGCAAGCGCCGCCGGGAGGCAGCCGCCAATCAGCGGCTTGCCGATGAAGACGCCACGAAAAATGCGAAGGCCGGTGCGGAAGTCCAACGCGCGGTTAGCAAGGCCAGCGGAAACTACTCGAACGCAGGCTGGGATCTCGTCGATGCCCTGCGGGAGAAGAAAATCAATCCTGCGAAGCTGGACGCGAATGAGCTTCCCGAGGAAATGCGAGATCTCGCTCCCGCCGCCCGAAAAGACTACATCCAGAAGGCCGCAGCCAGCCGCGCCAAGATCCAGGAAGAAATCAAGCAACTGAACGAGGAGCGTGAGAAATTCGTCGCCGGCAAACTCAAGGATAGTGCCGAAGGCGGAGGAAAGACGCTCGACCAGGCGATGATCGAAGCGACCCGCAAGCAGGCTGAATCGCTCGGATACAAGTTCGAGAAATAAGCCAATCCATGGCAATCCATGGCAATCCGGGGAACGTGTCCTTGCGGCGCGTTCCCCGAACTGCTTCCCTCAACAAAAGCATGATAGCCTCTCCCACTATTCTTGTCATCGAAGACGATTCCGCCGTCCGCACTGGCATCCTAGATACGCTGGAATACGGCGGTTACCGCACCCTGGAGGCCGCGGACGGCCACGAAGGCATGAAACTCGCGCTGCAGGCGACCTACCGCCTTCTCCTGCTCGACATCGTCATGCCCGGACCATCGGGTTTTGAGATCCTCGCAGCACTGAAAAAGGCACGGCCGGGACAGGCGGTCATCATGCTTTCCGCACGCGGAGAGGAACAGGATCGTGTCCGTGGCCTGGTCAACGGGGCCGACGACTATGTGGTCAAACCTTTCAGTATGAAGGAACTGCTCGCCCGTGTCGATGCCGTCCTGCGCCGCACCCACGAACGCCACACCCCAACCGCCAATCATTCCATCCTCGGTGCAACCATCAACCTCAACGAAAGCCGGATCTACTTTCCGGATGGAGAAACGACCGATCTCAGCGAAAAGGAAAGCTCACTACTGCGCTACCTCATTGAGGCGGGAGGACGCACCATAACCCGGGCGGAAATCCTGAGGCATGTCTGGAATCTCGATCCCGAAAGGATCGAGACCCGCACCATTGATATGCACATGGCCCACCTCCGCGCGAAGCTCGGCGAAAAAATCGCCGCCTGCATCGTCACCGAGCGTGGCAAGGGCTACCGCTTCGATATCCCCGAATCATCACCATGAGAAACCGTAACTGTTGGGTCTGGATCGCCTTCGCCTGCTGCGCCTGCCTCGTCGTCGGCGCAATGCTCTGGCTGACCCGCAGTGTCATCAAAACGGAAAACGACCGAGCACTCGCAGAGATTCGGGCGGAGTTGCAGGAGCGCGTTCGTCTCTCGCTGTGGAGGATGGACTCGCTCGGCGCATCCATCCTGCTGGAGGAAAACTCCATCCCTCCGCAGCTTTTTCTGCAAGGAACCAAGACTTCACTGCCAGTTACCGTGCGCTTCGAAACGCCCGACGGAGCCGCCTGCCGGGGCTGGGGCGAGCAGGATGCGCTGGACAATATCGAGCGCCTGCTTCCGGAACTAATCACCGATTTCAAGACTTCCCAGCGGAGAGATGAGACGGAGGAGAAGAAAGACAAGCTCGAGGTGGCCGAACCGGCCGAGGAAATCACCTACCAACAACTCCAGAGCAAGATCCGTGGGGGTGGCTGGAAGGCGCAGGCCTCCGCGAACATCGTCGAAAAGGCAAACCGCGACCGCTTGCTCGGGAACAACTACTCCAAAACCCCATCGAGCTATGCGGTTGAACCCATGCCAGCAAAACCCAAGGAATCGCCTTTGGCCGATGAAGATTCCGCACAGATCTCGCAGGTCACATCCAGCGCCAACGAAATCTCGAACCCGACCGACAACTTCATCGCCACGTGGTTCGACGGATCGCTCTACCTGATCCGCCACGGAATGAATATCAGGTCTTTCGCCCAAGGCACGCTCGTAGAGGAGGCGTCACTTCGTAACCTCCTCCTGGCCGAAGCTACCCAGCTACTTCCGGAAGCCGGACTCATCCCGGCGACAAATGGTGCCGACGACTCGTTCATCCTCGCGTCATTCCCCTTCAAGCTTTCCCCGGGGAATCTGAGGACGACACCCGAGGACAGCATCCCCCGCACGATCTCGATCTCCCTTCTCGTCGGATGGTTCGCGGCGATGGTCGCCTTGCTCGCTGCCTACCTCCTCATCGCGAACGTCATGAAACTCAGTGAACGCCGCGCATCATTCGTTTCCGCAGTCACCCACGAACTGCGGACGCCGTTGACCACCTTCCGACTCTACTCCGAGATGCTCAGCACCGGCGCAGTCCGGGAGGAAAAACGAGCGATGTATCTGAACGTCCTCTCGCGGGAAGCTGACAGGCTATCTCACCTCGTCGAGAATGTCCTCGCATTCTCGAAGATCGAGCGCGGCAGCGCGCGCAGCGAGGTGTCCGAGACGGAGCTGAACGGCTTACTGGAATCTTTTGTCGAGCGGTTTTCCTCGCGGCTCGACTCCGCCGGGTTGAGCCTCGATTTCCACCCTGCGGAACCGGTCAAGCTGAAGCTCGACTCATCCGCCCTCGAGCACATCCTTTTCAACCTCATCGACAACGCTGCGAAATACGCATCCTCCTCGGAGCCTGCTGTCGTTTCCATGGACTCCTCGGTGAGCAAGGGCGATGTCACGATCAGCATCTCGGACCACGGCCCCGGCATCTCAGGCGCGGAATGCCGCCGGGTCTTCCGCCCGTTCCACAAGTCCGCAAAGCAGGCGGCGGAGACAAAACCGGGGGTCGGCCTCGGGCTCTCCCTCTCGAAGCGTCTCGCCCGCTCCATGGGCGGATCCCTCGCTTGCCAGGCACGAGCCGACGGCACGCCGGGCGCCGTTTTCACACTGAAACTGCCCCGGCACTAATTGCGGAGCGCACGACTCCAGTCGCGCAGCCCGCTTCTCCGATCGACCGCCTGCGCGACTGGAGTCGTGCGCTCCTAAATCCGTTTCCTCGAAAAAATTTCCTCCCAGCATCGATCATTCGATGGTACTTCGTTTCCGATGAAATTCCCATCGCTCCTGTTCGCTTCGCTGCTTACGGCCTCTGCGGCCGATACGGTGCCAGCCGATACGCAGGAAGCCGCCTACCCCGCCCTCGAACGCTTCGTCGAGGTGCTTGAGACAGTCCGCGCCCGCCACCCGGATCTCGACAAGCTCACCTACGACCGCCTTATTAACCAGGCGCTCGACGGGATGCTTTCCAGCCTCGATGCGCACTCCTCCTTCATCCATCCGGAAATGCAGAAAATGGTGAGCAAGGAGGGAATACTCGACAACGAGATCAGCTCCCTCGGCATGAGTATCGGAAAGGACTCCGGAAAAACCTTCATCTCCGCCGTGGCAGGATCCGGCTCGGCGCAGGAGGCGGGGCTCGTGCCCCGCACCACAATCCTGAGGATCAACGGAGCTGAGCCCGGCGAATCGGATCTCGCGAAAATCCTGGAACGTTTCCGCGGCCGGCCAGGCGACAAGCTCAAGCTGACCCTCCGCAACCCCGAGCGTCCCGGCGAAATCGAGGTGGAGCTCACCCATCGCTATGTCGAGGAGCGCTCGCTCGTCGAAGCCGCCCCCCTCCCCTCCGATCCGTCCGTTGGCTACGTCCGGCTCGCCTCCTTCGGCGCAAATTGCGCACGTGAAATCGAAGCAGCTCTCGATGAGCTCGAGGACAAGGGCATGAAATTGCTCATTCTCGACCTCCGCAAAAACGGCGGCGGCGATCTCCACCAGACAGTCAAAATTCTCGGCATGTTCGTCGCGCCTGGCACATCCGTCGTTTCCGTCCGGGAAAGAGGCAAACCGGAGGAGTTCCTTAAAACACCCGCCCGCCAGCGCCGCAAACGCGAATATCCCATCGCCGTCCTCATCGACCGGAATTCCGCCTCCGCCTCCGAGCTCACCGCAGGCTCGCTTCACGACCTCAAGCGCGCGACGGTCATCGGCGAGAAAAGCTACGGCAAGGGCAGCGTGCAGAACATTGTCCCCATGGGCAACGGCACCGCCCTACGCCTGACGATTGCCACCTACCACACCCCTTCGGGAAGCACCCCTCACCTCAAGGGCATCGAGCCTGACATCCAAATTAAATTCGCCGATACGGATCGTAAATTCTTCGACCAGGCGGGCCATCCGGATTCCCTGGCACCCGCCGCGAAGGCGGCGCTGGAGGCATGGACCGATCCAGCCATCAAGGCCGCGGTCAAGGCTTTCGATAAATAGCACTTTAACCGCTGATGAACATCATCACGAGATTCGCCCCCAGTCCCACAGGAGATCTCCATCTCGGGCATATCCTCGCTGCGAAGGTGGCAAGGGATCTTGCGAGGAGCTCACCGGATGGGATTTTCCTGCTCCGTCATGAAGACATCGATGGAGGCCGCGTGAAGGAAGAATGCTACCACCGCATCGAGAAAGATCTGGTATGGCTGGGACTCGGCTGGGATGGCAACGCACTGCGCCAAAGCTCAAGGCTGGATGCATATGGCGAAGCCCTGCAGCAGATCCGAGATCTAGAACTCGCCTATCCATGCTTCTGCACACGCAAGGAGATCCAGACAGAAACGGAACGGATACTCGGTGCCCCCCATGGCGATGCGGCACCGCTTTATCCCGGCACCTGCCGAAACCTGGATAAGCTCGAAACCGCAGCTCGGATCGCAGCCGGTGAACCTCATTCATGGCGGTTCGACTCCGCAAAAGCGGCGAACTTCCACGGTGAACTGACATTCAGCGACCTGAGTTTCGGCACCTCGCGGGTCGATATACTGGCGAACGGAGACGTGGTTCTTGCAAGAAAAGACATCGGGACATCCTATCACCTTGCG
This sequence comes from uncultured Verrucomicrobiales bacterium, assembly GCA_905478925.1. Taxonomy (GTDB): domain Bacteria; phylum Verrucomicrobiota; class Verrucomicrobiia; order Verrucomicrobiales; family Akkermansiaceae; genus Luteolibacter. The sequence goes on along the minus strand of CAJQKQ010000056.1, from coordinate 2,531 downwards.
GTGGTAGTTGACGACGATTTCCAGCAAGTCACCCATGTCACGAGAGGCGAAGACCTGCTCGGTGCCACACACGTCCAGAGGCAGCTCCAGGCCATTCTCGGATACCGAGAGCCCACTTATTTGCACCACGGCCTCGTCCGCGATGAAAAAGGAATTCGGCTCGCGAAACGCGATGCCGCCAGATCCATCGAGAGCCTTCGTGAAAGCGGACACTCCGCCGCAGAGATACTTGAAATGGCGGAAGAGTCGGTCAGCTGACCGCAACTCTCAGTAATTTCCACTTCGCCACCATCCGCATCATGGAAGGTTCGGTGGTCAACGTTTCCACCTCATCGAGATCCACCCAGCGGAGGTCATGGGACTCATCGCTCACAATGTAGTCGAGCGAACCGTTCGCGCGCAGCACGTAGCGGACGTCGTAGTGCAAGTGCTCGGGCTCATGTTTCCTCGCTGGGATCGGGTGGATGTCGATATCGAATATGCCCGGCCCAATGTGGCTAAAACCGGCCAGACCGGATTCCTCCTCCGCCTCTTTCATGGCGACCGAAAGGACATCCGGATCACCGTCCGCGTGGCCACCGAGCTGGAGCCAGCGGTTCAGTTTGCGGTGGTGAGTAAGGAGAACTTGAGAGCCATCCGTATCCACGGCCCATGCAGAGCCGGTGATGTGGCCGACCGCAAGCTTGCGGCAGAAACAGTCCGTTTCGGATTCAACAAAAGCCATGAACGCCGATATTGTCTCGGCTTCCTCCGTATGGCGGAGGGCATATTCCCTGAGCTGATCGATGAAAGGCTGGCGGTGCATGGCCGGAACCTTGCCGGGAAGCTCCGGAAAGGCAAGGCCGCGGTAGGCTTTCAGAAACACGACGCAAAACCAACTTGAAAGGCCTTACGCGGCGATCCAGTATCCGCTTGATGATCAATTTTCGCCGATGGATTTCCAAAAACCTACTGGTTTTTCTGCTGATGGCACTCGTTCCCATGGCATATGGCCGCTCGCCGAACATCATATTCATTCTCGCCGATGACATGGGCTACGGCGATGCCGCTTACGCAGGAGGGAAGATCGCCACCCCCCATCTCGACCGGTTAGCGAAAGAGGGTATGCAGTTCAGCGACGCACACACTTCCTCGGCGGTTTGCACCCCCACCCGCTACGGGATTTTGACCGGTCGCTACAACTGGCGCTCACCCCTGAAAAAGAGTGTACTCTGGGGACTGAGTGAGCCGCTCATTCCAACATCCCACCTAACCGTTGCAAGCATGTTGCACGAGGCCGGATACACGAGCTCAGTGATCGGAAAATGGCACCTCGGCCTGGGCTGGAAAAAATTGGACAAGCCACGCAAGGCCAGCGAAGGCCCAACCAAGGGGCCGGGCTGGGAGATCGACTACACGGCAAAAGTTAGTGGTGGCCCGCTCGCATTGGGATTCACCGAAAATTTCCTTTTTCCGGCGTCCCTCGACATGCCGCCTTATTTGTATTTGAGGAATGACCAGCCGCTGGGAGTGCCGACCGTGACGAAAGCGTTCAAGCAGCCGAACCGTCCGGGCCCCGCGACGGCGGATTTCGAGGCGGTCAATGTGCTTCCAGATTTTGCGAGGGAGGCTCGAGAGTTCATCGCGCGCGAAACGACGAACAAGGACAAGCCATTCTTCCTCTACCTTCCTCTGACCAGCCCGCACACACCGTTGGTGCCCTCCGAGGGATGGCAGGGTAAATCCGGCATGGGGGACTACGCGGATTTCATGATGGAAACCGATTGGGTCGTCGGCGAAGTGCTCGCGGAACTTGATGCGCGGGGCGTTACGGATGAGACGCTACTAATTTTCGCATCAGACAACGGCTGTTCGCCAATGGCAGATATTCCCGATTTGGCAAAAAAGGGGCATAAGGTCAACGGCCCACTGCGTGGCCACAAGGCGGATATCTTCGAGGGCGGTCACCGCATTCCTTTCCTCGTCCGCTGGCCTGGCAAGGTGAAAGCCGGCAGCGAATGTGCTGAGACTGTTTGCACCACCGATTTCTTTGCGACTGCGGCAGAGCTTGCGGGTGAGGAAATTCCGGAAACGGCTGCGGAAGACAGCTTCTCGCTTGTGCCGCTTCTCGAAAGAAAGGAAGGCTTCGGCAGGTCATACACGATACACCATTCGATCAACGGTTCCTTCGCCATCCGGCAGGGAAAGTGGAAACTGAACCTCTGTCCCGGATCGGGCGGATGGTCGGGGCCGAAACCGGGAAAGGCGACCAAAGGGCTTTATCCAGTGCAGCTGTATGATCTGGAAGCGGATCTCGGTGAGCAGAATAACCTCGCCGAGAAAGAGCCTGAACACGTGAAAGCGATGGCGGATCTGCTGGCCAATGCAATCCGTGACGGCCGCACCACACCGGGCGCGAAACAGGACAACGACGGCTGGCCCGGGACGACTCCGGCCGCTGTGCTCGAGTTACTGCCGCAGCTGAAGCCCTGATCGATAAGCTCCAATTTTTGGAGCAAACAGCATAAAAATCCAATATCACTTCTACCCGT
>CAJQKQ010000055.1 GCA_905478925.1 uncultured Verrucomicrobiales bacterium | reverse complement strand
AATTCTGCGGTTAGGTGTCTTCTTTTTCGTTTCATGTTTCTGGTCTCTTTTCGGGGATTTGCCCCCTCAAAGACCAGCTCATTTCATCAATAAGACTCTGGCTCCGTTTTGCGGGACCACTTCAGATTGACGGTATAAGTGATGGTGGAAGTGTGATTGAGTAGGCCACCTATATAACCACCAACATCCTGAAGTGCCTGGCGACGGGCTGCTCCCTCGCTGGTGTCGTCAAAACCAGTGCCTGAACTTGCGGTTACATCCGCAAAATCAAATATGAATGTTACTTCGGCAAGAGATTGGGATGGGGCGAGGGCAACTCCTGTGGAGAGGAGGGAAAAAAGAAGATTTCGTGAAATCATTCGTGACGCTACCCCCATGATCATTGGGGTCAATGCAATAACACCCAATGCCAAACGACAGCACCTCGCTGGACGACGCGACCTTTGTCGCTGGCCTGCCTGCCAGGTCGTCTTGCTCCGAATTTGTGACTGCCAACGACCTGCAGGCTCTGGATGTGATAGGCTTGGATCTTGCCTCCGTCCCCGAGCCAAGCTCCTTCCTGCGGCTAGGTGCTGCGGGCATGTGCATCCTCGCACGCCGCCGCGACATCTAAGCGATTCTCTTGGAAAAGCCTGACTGCTTACGAGGCAGAGGATGGGTTGACGTTTTCCACTGATCCGTTGAAATGGGGCGTGTTTCGAACGAAGGGCATTTTTGCACGCCATGAAGCCGTTCTCCTGTTGGTGATCGCGGTGGAGCTGGTGCTGTTCCAGGTGCTGGGGCGGAATTTCCTGACCGGCGGAAATGTCTCGAACGTGTTCCGGCACTCGGTGGAAATCGGGCTGCTGGCGCTGGCAATGACCCCGGTGATCCTGACCGGCGGGATCGACCTTTCGGTGGGTTCGCTGATGGGGCTGTGTGCGGTGCTTTTCGGAATGATGGTGAAGATGCTCGGGCTCGATCCGTGGGTTGCGGGATGCCTGGCCGTGCTCTGCGGGGCGATGGGCGGGGCGGTGAACGCGGGGCTGGTGGCGGGGCTGAAACTGCCGCCGCTGATCGTGACGCTGGGAACCTTCTCGCTGTTCCGCGGCCTGGCGGAGGCTTTCACGAAAGGCTCGGAATCGTATTCGGGGTTCTCAGAAGAGTTCCTCGCACTGGGAAATTCAGATCTGGCGGGCGTGCCGACGCAGGTTTGGATCTTGGTGGCGGTGGGGCTCGGCATCTGGTTCCTGGTGCACCGAACGACCTACGGACGGTCGCTGCGGGCGATCGGTTTCGCCGAGGAAGGCGCGAGGTATGCCGGGCTGCCGGTGGGGCGTAACCTTTCGCTGGCATACATTTCAGCGGGTGCGGTGGCGGGGCTTGCGGCGGTGATCCTTGTCGCGCGGCTCGGCGAAGCCCGGGCGAACGCGGGGATCGGCTACGAACTGCTGGCGATCACCGCGGTGGTGCTCGGCGGGGTGAGCATTTTCGGTGGCTCGGGAAATGTCAGCGGGACAGTGCTTGGCTGGATCTCACTGGCGATCCTGAACAACGGCCTGACGCGAATCTCCGGTTACGAGATACTCGGAGAAAAGGTTTCCAGCGTAGCGAGGGAGCTTTCGGGATTGCTCACGGGACTGCTGCTGCTGAGCGCGCTGGCGCTTGCAGCGAGCACAAAAACGCTGGCGCTGAGGCGGGCGCGCAAGCAATCTACGCCCGATCCACAAAGCCCATGACACGCAAAACCTTTCTCCTTTCCGCCGCCCTTCTCGCCACCCTTCCTTTCGTCTCCTGCAAGAAATCCGAAGACGCGGGCAAGCTCTCCGTCGGCTTCCTGCTCAAGAGCAAGGGCAACCAATATTTCGTGACCTGCGAACAGGGTGCCCGCGCTGCCGCGGAGGAACTGGACATCGACCTCCGCGTCGACGGCCCGATCAGCGCGGATCCGGCGAAGCAGAACGAGATCGTGGAAAACTGGATCACCGACGGGCTGGATGTGATCGTCGCCGCCTGCGAGAACAAGGACTCGCTTTCCACCGCACTGCGCAAAGCGCAGGACGCGGGGATCAAGGTCATCACCTACGATGCGGACGCCCAGCCGGACGCCCGGTCGTTTTTCTCAAACCAGGCGACGGCGCAGGGGATAGGCGAGAAGCTCATCGACACCAGCGCTTCGCTGACCGACGGCAGTGGCGAATTCGCGATCATCACCGGGACACTGACTTCCGCGAACCTCAACGAATGGATCGCTGCGATCAAGGTCAGGCAGGCGGAGAAATACCCCGGCATGAAGCTGGTGGACATCCGCCCCTGCGATGACAACAAGGACAAGGCTCAGCAAGAGGCGACGAACCTGCTCAGCGCACATCCCAATCTGAAAGCGATCGTCGCGGTCTGCTCACCCGGTGTTCCCGGTGCGGCGGAGGCGGTGAAGCAGGCGGGGAAAACCGGTGCGGTGAAAGTCGTCGGCCTCGGCCTGCCGAGCGAGAACCGCGCCTATGTGAAGGAAGGCGTCACCCAAGCGATCATACTCTGGAATCCCGAAGATCTCGGCTACCTAGCGGTGCACGCGGGGGTTGCGCTCGCGAAAGGTAATTTGACCGGCGGCTCCGAGAGCTTCAAGGCGGGCAAGCTCGGAAACCTAGAGATCGAGGGCGACAGCATCATACTCGGAACTCCGTTCACCTTCACAAAGGAGAACATCGACAACTTCGATTTTTGAGAAATCAAATCGCCACCGAACGCAACAGCACGGTGACGCCGCAGGCAGTTTGGACAGCTGGGATTCTTTATTCCCAGCTCTTACGGCAAGTTCCGGATATCAGGCGACTAGTGCTCTGAAAACCTTGAAAGCTGCGGATAACCGCAGCAGTCCAAAGTCTCCGGCGGCCCGGAAAAGCGAACGGATTGATGAGCACCGGGCCATGCGGGCGGATCAGCCCAGTGGCAATTCGATGCCGACCTCGTGGACGTAGAACGTCGGCTTGAGTTCAGCAAGGGGCTCGCGGAGCTTGTCGATTTCCGCAGCCGAGCCGTGGATTTCCAGGCGGGCGAGATCGGAGAGCTCGAGGAATTTCCCAAGTAGTTCTCCGACGTTTTCGAGATGGGCGAGGACACCCTCGGCACCGATGTAGGCCTCGCGGCAGGAGGCGGTGTTTTCGTTGCGGAAGAAATCGTAATAGACACAGCCGGTTTCAGCGGAGGTCTTTTCGACGAAGGCAGGCATGAGTGCGGTGAACGCCTCCAGGTTGCCCTCGCGGATTTCGAAATACGGGTGGATGCTTACAGCATTGGAGAGTTTCGACATGAGATAACACTTCCGTCGCAACCGTTTCCTCACAAGGGAAAAAACGAACCATCGCCCCACCTACCTGTTTTTCTTGAAGCGCTCGCGCCGCAGCTCCCTTCTATTCCGTTCCCTTTCGCGGGCCGCTGGACCCTCGGGAAGGGGGTCGCCTGTGATTTCGGACAGTTCGGCACGAAGCTCCTTGTTGGTGGAGACCATGTTTTTGTAAGCCTCAACGACATCCTTTATCTTATCCATATACTCACCGCGGCTGTTGATCGCTCGGTATAGCGAGCGCAAATCCGAGGCCAAGGCCTTGCCACGGCTGATGAGATCACGATCCCTGAGATCCGTGTAACGCTCCAGCTCATCCAAATGAGCCTTGGTTGCATCATAGGTGCTTTCCATGGATTTGGTCCAGCTGACCTGGAACTTGTAGATGTTGAGATTCGCAAATTGCTGGATGTTATCGATCGCTTGGAAAGTCTCGGCGGCAAGGATTTTCCTTTCAAGCACGCGCGGGCGCTCTCCGGCACCCTGGATGGCGAGAAGTTTCGCGGAAAGGTGATAGGGCGCCGCCTGGGCGATCTCCGTGAGGCGCTGGCGGACGAAGTGGTTCGCGAGGTATGAGCCGAGCGAACCCGCATCGGACTTGTCCTTGATCTCCTTGAACTTCGCATAGGCGGCGGCGTGGCTTTCGTCCGGCACTTTCGCGCAGAGAGCGATCGCCTCTGCGGGCGTTGATGCCAGCAGAACCTCGTATTTGAGGAAAAACTCCGGCTTATTCAAGGCCAGCATTGCAGTGAGATATTCCTCTGCGGCGGCGGGGACGACGAGCCTGCCACCCGGGCCGTCAACGAGCTTCGCCATGTTGCGCCAGAAGTAATCCGGAAGGGCGAGTTTCCCGTCATCGCCGAGCTTCGCAATGATGGTCGCGTCGGGAGCGATCCCGGTGACTGCGGCGTTAGCGAGGATGAAGCCCGGACCCGTCATATCATCGCCGTTGCGTGAGTGGGAGTAGGTGCCGGTTACGCCTGTGAGAATGCGCACCTTGCCTTTCGGCAAGCGGCTGCCGTGCAGCTCCTCCAAGGCTCTCAGAACCGGATTTGAAACCTTGTCCTCGGAATCCTTGCGGCTGGCAATATCGATCCGCAACCTGGATCCGCCTTTCTCTGAATTCTGGGACGCGCTCGCCTCCATACTCACGTTGGTGTGCCTGAGTATGTATTTCTTGGCAGCTTGGTCGTATTCGAAGAGCACCGCACCGATGGATGCGGTGGAGGGTTTAATGACGGACGGAATCGACGAACCGGTATTCTCGTCCGGTTTTTTCGAGCCTGTATGTTCTAAGGGGTCGGGGGCGGCGGGACCATTGTCCTTGAAGGATGAAAGCGGAGCGACCCAACCCTTCCATTTTCCACGCTGCGGGGAATCGCGTAATTCTGAGGCGGAGGAGTGCCCGGGGTCGAGCACCGAGGCCGTGTCGCCCAGCAGATCGGAGAGGAGGTTACCGTCCTCTCCCGCTTCCTCCGTATCGAGCCATTCACAGAGCTGCCAGATTCGTGCCTTCGCCCGGCTGAGCTTTTCGTCATCCGGATTCCCGGGATCCTTCCCGTCAAGAATCTTGGAAAGGTTGTTCCTGGCGGTCGAGTTCGCCGGATCAAGCGCAAGCGCAAGCGCGATCGCCTGGGCGGTCGCACGCCGCTCGACCGGAGAGCGGAAGCGGGAGCTCTCTGCGAGCAAGGACAGCTGGCGGGAAAGAAAGACCATGGAATCCGTGTCCATGGGCAGCTTGTCCCTCCGGAAAGGCGGGTTCACCTCTGTGGGCGCGACGAAGGGCGCCGCCTGGGCGGTGGCGGCGAGAACGCCAAGAAGAAGGGCTTTCAGTATCCTGTTCATGGGAATGATCTGCTTGTCCGGCATCTTGCCATTTCTACGGTTCGGAGCAAGAGAACATTGCAGCAGGGCACCTGTTTCTGCAAGCCTCCCGGCATGGAGGGAAACGGCATGGAAATGGAAACCCGCGAGGAGGTGATGTTCTTCGACACCGATTGCGGCGGCGTGGTGCACAACTTGGCCTATCTCAGGATGATCGAGACCTGCAGGACAAGGCTTGCGGCAAAGCTCGGGATGGATCTGAAAGGGATGGCCGAGAGCAGCATCTACCCGGTGCTGGTCCGCACGGAAGCGGATTACCTCAAGCCTGGGAAACTCGGGGACTGGATCGCGATCCAAGGGAAGCTGGGGGAGGTGGGCAAGGCGCGGTTCTGGTGCACCTTCGAGATGCGCAGGGAGTCCGACGGGGTGCTGCTTTTAACAGCAAAGCAGTGCCTGGCGCTGGTGAAAATGCCGGAAGGGAAACCAGTGCGGCTGCCGAACGGCTTCGGGAAAGCAGCGGGCTAACTCACCGCCTCATGATGGAGTTAAAATAATCCGGGCTGTCATTGACGCGCCGGATCTCCTCCTCAAGCGCATCGATCGCTGCGTCGTCGCCGGACTTGGTCAGTTGCTCGATCTGGTTCTGGAGCTGGAGGACATAGATCCCGGACTGGGATTTCATTTCCGCAGTGAGCGTTTCATCCAGGGACTTCTGCTTGCCAAGATATTGACTTAGAAGCTCCCTTGCACCTTCGACATTGGCGATATCGCGCGGAAGCACGGGCGGAATCCGGTCGCCAGCCGCTTTCGATTCAGCAAAAATCTCCTTGAGCTCGCTTTCAAAGCGTGTGGAGGCAAGCTCCGTGAGGGCGGTTTCAAATGCAAGGAGGTTGCTCTTGAGATCCCGTTTGTGACTCTCGACCCTGGATCCGACGAGGTGGCTGATGGAGGTCCGCGCATTGCGGAGGGCATCGGCAGGATCTGTCTTGGAATCGGCTGCCGATCCGTCGTCCTCGGGCAGGACGGGGAGCTGCTCCGCTTCCGGAGGAAGTGGAGCGTTTTCCTGCGGCGGGGTTTTCTTGTTCAGAACCATGATGGTGACGATCACGATGACGACGAGAAGGCCAAGCAGGAGCCACAGTCCGAAGGAGCTTTCCTTCTGCGGCGTATGGGTGCCGGACTGCCCTGTCAGCGGCTTGGGCGCGCGGAGGGCAGGGCGTGCGGACAAGGCTCCGTGTGGAGCGGGAGCGGCCATTCCCGAAAAGGGCTTGGTGGATGGCAGCGCGGAGCGTGCGGACAATGCCTTGCCCGGGGCGGCAAGCGCACGTCCCCCGGAAGGAGGCTTTGCCGAGGTGAGAAGGCCACGCGAGGAGGGATTGGAAATCTGTTCAAGGTCGTCCGCCAACTCCGATGCGGAGCGGTAGCGGAAATTTGGATCCGAATGAAGCGCACGGAGGATAATTGCATCGAGGCGCTGGGTGCAGCCACAGATCTGTGAGGCGGGCCGAGAATCCGCATCGGGGAGTTTCCCGGTCAGCAACTCATGCAGCAACACGCCCACCGAGTAGATGTCCGCACGCTGATCGATGGAGAAAGGCGGTTCAAGCACCTCCGGGGCAGTGTAGCCCGGAGTTCCGAAAATCTGCTCGCCCTCCTCGATCTCGCGCTCAAGGGCGCGGGCGAGGCCGAAATCCCCGATCTTGGGATGCGCGTCCGCATCGAGGAGGATGTTGGACGGTTTGATGTCGCGGTGGAGGATGCCGTTCTCATGGGCGTGTGCGAGGCCACGGCAAATGTCGGCCACGATCGATAGCACCTTCGATTGATCTACGGCCAAACCATGGGCGGAATGGAACAGGGATTTCCCTGCGACATACTCCATGATGATGAATAGCATCCCGTCGGCCTCACCGAAGTCATAGACACTGATGAGGTTCGGATGGTTGAGCTTGGCCATGGCCTTGGCCTCCGACTCGAAGCCCGCGCGGAACGCCTCGTCGGTGGAGAACTCGCGGGGCAAGATTTTGATGGCGACGGTGCGGTCGAGCGAGCGCTGAGTCGCCTGATAGACGGCACCCATCCCGCCGCAGGCGATGAGGACATGAATCTCGTAGGACGGGAACAGGCGGCTCACCTCTTCTACATCTGGAGCCTCAAAAGTGGCATTTTGTTGGGTTTCGCTCATCAGCTCTGGAATGACTGCCCAAATTCGCCGCCGGGAAACGGTTGCGGCTCCGGTGGGTGGGTCTGGGGATTCGTTGTCGGACGCATGTTTCTACAGCGGGGCATGATAGATCGTCCACTCCGGAAGGGTGATCGAGGTGTTATAAAGCATGTGAAGGGCGACGACATTGATGAGAGAGTCGGTGGACTGATAGGTGAGTGCGCAAATGAACCCGAACGTCGCAACACTCGCCAATCCATACCAATCATAGAAATGTAGCGAGGCGAAAATCACCGACGAGAGCAGCGCACCGCCAAGCACCCCCATGCGGTTCGCTAGGGAACGGTGGAGGATGCCGCGGTAGAGTGTTTCTTCGGCGAGGGGGGCGAAAATGCATGAGGAAACGATCAGGAAAACCAGGCCGAAGATTCCCGAGTCCGCATAGGAGAGGCCGCCGGTGGGGTCTTCCGCGGTGAACCTGCCGAGAGCCCAGCGCAGCGGTTGATCGATCAAGATGAGCAGGGAAAGCAGGCCGAGAAGCAGCGGCGGATGGATGTGCCCGTTGAGGCCGATCGTGCGCGGGATGTGGGATACTTTCCTAAAAAGCAGGCCGAGGGCGATCAGTGTCGGCAGGATGCGCGCGGCGGTATCCAACAGGATCGCCAGTACCGGGTGGATGCCCGGAAACTGCATGATGCCGAGCTCGACGACCATGCTGAAGCCGATCCATGCCAGCGTGGCGACAAGGAACACCACGATCCCCAGCGAAGGGTTCCAAGCCGAGGAGTATCCCACCGGCTTGTTCCGGAATGCGCCACGCAGGCAGCGGATGGCGGCGGGCAGGAATACCAGGCCGATCAGGCCCAACCCCCAGATGATGGAGCCGACCACGACCGCCCGGGTGCGCAGTGACGTGGTGCGGTCGTTCAGCGCAAATTCGAAATTTGCGGCAGCGATCTTGAGGTTCCACCAGGTCGCTGGCGGCGAGTCTTCATCGGGTAGGTTGAAGGATGCGAGATATCTGGAAACAGGAGCCCCGTCGCGGGTGGCGATCAGTGCGGAATAAGCCCGACAGGACTCCGACCCCAGGACTTGTTCCTTCCCCAACATCTCAAGTGAACGCATTCCGCCCGCCAGCGCTTCGTCGGTGGTTTGCGCGTGGCCGAGCCAGCGCAGAAAGCTAGGATCATCCGCCATCGCCTCGGCAAGCTGCATGTCGCGATCGATTTTGATCAGCGCGATTTGTTCCGTGCCAGGGGCGTACCCCGCCGTTTCCCCGAAGTAATGATCCCACATCCAGATGCCAAGAATGAAACAGAGCAGCGCAATGAGCGGCTCGGGAATCTCCCGGCGCAGGATCGCCCGGTAGGGGTTCGGGATGGGAATGTCTAAGTTCGCGGAGATGTTGGAAGAAACGGGATTTCCCAAGAAAAGGCAAGCTAAGCCTAACTGTCACCATTTCTTAATCTTATCGAGTTGGTTGTGGTTTTTATCGGTGTATTCGCCTGACGCAGCCCAAGCCATTCAATCATGGTAGGGCTGATCCGGCTCGGTCGGCCCTGATCAAAAACGCAAGCGCCGTATCTCAGGAAAGGGAGTGAAGCCACGGCAAGACACGGCATCCCCCCGGGATCTCACTTCCGTGTGGGTGAGCAGGCCACTAGATTTTGAAAGTGGGCTGACCGAGCCGGATCAGCCCTAGCGTATGAGAAACACCGCTAAAAATCACACCCTCCCGAGCTTGTTCTTGTTTTCAACTCAACGGGCATGCTATGCAAAGTTCCGATGAAAGAGGAATTCATGGATCGGGCGATCGTGCTTGCGAGGGGCGGGATGCGCAGCGGCGACGGCGGCCCCTTCGGTGCGGTGGTGGTGCGCGATGGCACGATCATCGGCGAGGGCTGGAACCGCGTGCTCGCCACAAATGATCCGACGGCGCACGGCGAGGTTGTGGCGATCCGCGATGCCTGCACCAAAATTTCGGAATTCTCGCTCGCCGGATGCGAAATCTACACGACCGGGCAGCCCTGCCCGATGTGCCTCGGTGCGATCCACTGGGCCAGGATAACCGCGATCCACTATGGGTTCAGTATCGAGGATACAGAGGAGCTTGGCTTCGACGACCGGGAGTTTTTCCGGCAGTTCTCACTGCCTGCCGGTGAACGATCGGTTCCCGAGAATCAGGTAGGACGGACTCAGGCGCTCAAGCTTGCGGAGGAATTCTCGGCCATGCCGGGGAGGAAGGCCTACTGACCACGCCCCCAAACAGTCGGCTTGACGAGTGCGGCACTGGAATAGGAACATCGTCCCCATGGCATGGCGTGTGGATGAAGCAGTGGAACACGGGTTGATCGACAACACCGTCGAAGGCCATACCACGGGCAAGATCTGGCTGGTCGGCCGCGATGAGCCGCTGATCCTTTCCCTGAACGGCGATTGCTGGCGGGATCTCGCCGGGTCTGTACTGGAATTCGAGAACCCGAACCCCACGGAAATGGCGGAGGTCGCCGAGTTGGATACAGAGCAAACCGGCATCGTCGGCGACATCACCGCATCGAGGAAGGCGAGGATCCCGGAAATTTCCGAGGACGAGATGAACGATTACGAGAGGCAAGGCCGCGAGATCCCCTTCCGCTGGCGCAACCTGCTCTACATGGAATGGTTCAGCGAGATCAACGGCAGGGTGCTCATCGAGGCCGCGGGATATGATCTGAAAATTTCCGGCAGTGAGTGGGAAATGGACGAAGATCAGGAGGAGGCGCAGAAACTCGCGAACCTCAGCGCGATGCGCGATTTCCTCGCCCAGGTGATTCGCCGTGCGGAGCCGGACGAATTCTCCAAACGCCCCGGGGTACCCGGCAAGACGGGCGAGCTGAACGAGTTTGAATGGGAGGAACGGCTCAAAGAATCCGATCGCCTGACCGATGCTTATCAGGAGGTTCTGGAAAAATACATCGAGGATCCGGACAGCGAACGCAAGGAGGCCTTCGTGATGGGTTGGGACGGGCTGCTCGGTGAAATGGCAGAGCGCGAGGAGGATGGCGGGGACTCCGATGAGCCCTTCGACGATGAGGGCGGGAACGATTGTTCCGAAAGCTGGAGATTGGGCGAATCCGACGACGGCGACGATGCCGGGGAGGATGGCGAAGGCGACTGGCTGGAGCAAAGCCACCCCCTGCAGGCAAAAGCCCAGGAGATCGCGATGCGTTCCTTCGACCTCGTCAGCCGCGGGGATGACAGGGACAGCCCGGCGCAACGGCTGGTTTCCAACTTGATGCAGGTCAGCGCGAAGCTCGCCGGCGTGCTCCACGGGCGCGGCAGCGGCTACGAGCCGGAGGCGGGCTTCGTCCTCGCGGTGCTCAAGCGCTGCCTTGGATGGATCAACGAATCCATCGGCGCTTGCGGCGAGCTCATCGCCGCCGAGGAGGATCCCGATCAGAAAGCCGCGCTTGAGCACCTGCGAGCGGACATCTTCGCGATCCGCGACGGGATCACCGAACTTCGCCGGGAGCTAAAGCGCAGTTGACAACCCGCCTGCCTTTACCAAACTTTTCCGCATATGAAACTCATCCTACTGAGCATCGCAGCCGTATTTGCCCTGAGCTCGTGCAACACCATGATCGGCATCGGCCGTGACACCCGCCTGCTCGGCGAAGGAATGGAAAAAACCGCCGCCAAAAAAGGCGGAGGAGCGGAAGCCACGACATCCGGCGCACCGGTTTACTAAATCTAGTGTCCTGTAACGCCTAAGATGGCGAATGGGGGCGGATGTACTTGCGGGCTTTTTTTAAAACGGAGAAAGCGGAGAAGAATGTCTGTATTTCCAACTCCGTGACCTCCGTTTCTTCTCCGCTTTCTCCGTTTTAAAATTGGCCGACCCAGGATCAAGCTCTCACCCTTACCGGTAAATTCTATCCGCCAGATAAGATTTTACGCAGCACTAGTAGCCGCGCCAGAAGGCGAGCGCGCAGACTAGGGTCGCGATCCCGTAGGCGAGTCCGGCGAAGGAAACCAGTTTCCAGCGGGAATCGGATGCGGTGACCCAGGTGACCGCATCGCGGAACAGGTAGGGCATGCCCACCCAGAAAAGTGATTTCGTGAGCAGGGCGTAGGCGAAGATCGGGATCAGCAGGCGGCTGGCCGGGTCTTTCAGGAAAGCCGCCTCAAGCAAGGGCGCGGCGATCATCAGCCCGAGCAGGCCGAGCGCGCGAACCGCCAGAAAATCGCGGACGCTGACGCAAACCGCGACAAGGGCAGCGGGAACCAGCAGTCTCAGCAGCGGCTTGATGTTGTTGAACTCGCCAAGATCCATCTGCAGGGCGCCGAGTTTCCCCATGCTCTCCGGAGCGATGAGCAGCCAGAACCAGGCCATTCCGATTGCGAGGATGATCTGCCCGGCGAGCGAATTTCTCGGTAACCTTTTCAGCCAGCCCTGCACCAGCGCCGGCTTCACGATCATCAGCGAGTGCGATCCGATCAGCCACACGGCAAGAAGGATACCGGCGGTGAAGAGCGGGATCTGCTCATAGGGGTGGCGTGCGTCCATACGGGGAAGGGCTTAGTGCCACCGCCGGGGACATTCAAGCCGGAACTGTGGGGAGACAAGGCATCTACATTTCAGAAATCATGCCACACCTTGGAAAGCGTTTTGCGCCGCAGATGAGGACACCCGCCCTGCCCCAAGGTGGTGACACCCCCTGCACCTGCTACTTTCGGTTTTAAAAAACCGCTTGCCCTTTTCCCGCATCGCCTGAAGGCTGCGCGCCTTTCCGCCGGACGACTTCCGGCATGTTCCACGCTTCCCACGCACCATGCCTTCCAGACTCAAATCCTCATGGTTCCCGAATGTTCGGGTCGATCTTCTTGCCGGACTTGTTGTCGCGCTGGCGCTCATTCCGGAATCGATCGCCTTCTCGGTCATCGCGGGCGTCGATCCGCAGGTCTGCCTGTATGCCTCGGTCATCATCGCAGTCACCATTGCCTTCGTAGGCGGCCGTTCGGCGATGATTTCCGCCTCCACCGGTGCGATCGCTCTCCTCGTCGGGGATCTGGTGAAAGACCACGGACTGGCCTATCTGCTGGCGGCTTCCATGCTCACGGGGATTATCCAGATCGTCCTCGGCCTGGTGAATGTCGCCAGCGTGATGCGCTTTGTCTCCGCTTCGGTGATGACCGGTTTCGTAAATGCCCTGGCAATCCTTTATATGATCACGCAGGCGAAGGAACTGATCCTCGCCGGTGAAATGGAGGCCTGGGCGACCTTCCCTCTGGTCGCCGGTGGTCTGGCGATCATATACCTTTTGCCGAAACTGACCAAGGCGATCCCCTCGCCGCTTGTCGCCATCGTGGTCATTTCAGTGATCGCAAATTACTTCGGGATGGATGTCCGCCGAGTAAAGGATCTCGGAATCCTGCCGACAGGTTTGCCCTATCTCGATTTCGAGAGTTGGAAACTCCTGCCCCTTACCCTTGAAACCCTCTGGATCATTCTTCCCGTTTCCGTGAGTTTTTCCGTGGTCGGACTCCTGGAATCGCTGATGACGGCTCAGATCCTCGATGAATTCACGGATACGACCAGTGACAAGAACAAGGAGGCACGCGGCCAGGGTATCGCCAACATCGCCTCCAGCCTGTTCGGCGGCATCGCCGGCTGCGCGATGATCGGCCAGTCCGTCATCAACGTAAAATCCGGAGGCAGAGGCAGGCTCTCGACGCTCACTTCGGGCTTGGTTCTGCTTGTCCTGCTGCTCGTCATGAACTCACAGGTCGGGAACATTCCGATGGCGGCTCTTGTCGCGGTGATGATCATGGTTTCAATCGGGACGTTCAATTGGGCGACCTTCCAAAACCTGAAAATCCAGCCGAAGATGACAAGCATCGTAATGCTCGCGACAGTCGGCACGGTGGTCGGCACTCACAACCTGGCAATCGGCGTGGGCGTCGGGGTCTTGCTGAGCGGGATTTTCTTCGCTCACAAGGTCTCGCAGGTCATCGGTATCTCCAGCGAACTTTCCGGAGAAACGAGAACCTATACAATCCGTGGGCAGATTTTCTTCGCATCAGCGGATACTTTCGGTGATGCCTTCGATTTCAAAGAGGTGCTCTCCAAGGTCGTGATTGATGTTTCACATGCGCATTTCTGGGATCTGACATCCGTAGGAGCCTTGGACAAGGTCGTCCTGAAATATCGGCGTGAAGGTGCTGAGGTGGAAATCCTTGGTATGAACGAGGCAACTGCTACCATCGTCGGCAGGCTCGGTACACACGATAAGCCGGGCGCGCTCGAACGCATGCTCGATCACTGAGCCCCAATACTAAAAGCAAACACCATGGCCACAATCCTCGCTTGCACCGATGGCTCCCTGTATGGGAAAAGCATTTACGAACACGCCGCATGGGTCGCTGGACGACTCGGTGCGGGGGTTAAAGTCCTCCACGCAATCGAACGCGACGAAGCGCCTGCGAACGATGACCTCAGCGGCAATCTCGGCTTCCACGCGAATACGGAATTGCTCGAAGAACTCACGAAACTCGACGAGGCACACGCCCGTGTGGCCCGCCTGCGCGGCAAGGCGATCCTGGAAGACGCGGAAAAGCAGCTTCAAGGTCTGACCGTCACCACCGTCCAACGGCATGGCGCACTGGTCGATTCCATCGTCGAATTTGAAAGCGAATCCTCACTCCTTGTCCTCGGAAAACGCGGCGAGCATGCGGATTTTTCCAAAGGCCACCTCGGCAGCAATCTGGAACGGATCGTCCGCTCCGCGAAAATCCCGGTTCTCGTAGCCGCACGCGAGTTCAAGCATGTCGAACGCTTCACCGTCGCTTTCGATGGCGGCTCGAGTGTGCTGAAAGCCATCAACTACCTCTGCACCCAGCCGCTTCTCAAGGAGGCCGAGTGCGACCTCATCGCCATCGGCAAGCCGGACTCGGATCTCGCGAGATCCCTAGAAGGCTCCGCCACCGCACTGAGAGGCGCAGGCTACACCGTCGAGGCACAGATCCTCCCCGGCGATCCCGAAGACATCATTTCCGCCAAGGTGAAGGACACCGGCAGCGACCTACTCGTCATGGGCGCCTACGGCCACTCGCGCATCCGCGAATTCATCCTCGGCAGCACCACCACGGCGCTCATCCGCACCTGCCACGTGCCGGTATTGCTGTTCCGCTGAAAACTCAATTTCAACTTCCAAGGAAGAGTCAAATGCACCGGCTCTTCTTTGAAGTTTGAGTTTTAAGTTTTGAAATTTAGGATCAGCGACGTGTCCTGGATTCTCACAAAACTGATCCGCTTCTATCAGCTCGCGATCTCACCGTGGTTGCGGGTGTTGAGCGGCGGGCACGGCGTCTGCCGGCACGATCCTTCGTGCAGCCACTACGGCATCGAGGCAATCAAGGTCCACGGCGCGCTCAAAGGCTGCTGGCTCACATTCCGGCGCCTGCTCCGTTGCCATCCGTGGGGAACACACGGATATGATCCAGTGCCGCGAAAATCACCGAAAGTATGAAAAATCAGGTTGAAAAATCATACTTTTGATGATTTATTTCACACGTGAGGCTGACAATCGAGATCGACGAAAAGATATTGGAGAACGCCATGAGGCTAACCGGGGAGAAAAAGAAAGGCCCTGCCGTCACCAAGGCTGCCACGGAATTCATCCGCCACCAGATGGCAAGGGAGTTTGCGAAAGAGGTGATGGAGGGCAAGTTCGCGGACTATCCAATGACCAACGACGAACTCGAGGCATACGATCGCTGAAACGATGGTGATCGTCGATTCCAGTGCATGGGTGGAGTTTTTCCGCGCCAAAGGGGATGTCCATGTGAAGCTCGCGGTTGCTGGGTTGCTAGAGGTGTATGAGAGCACCTTGTGCGGGCCGGTCGAAATGGAAATCCTAGGCGGTGCTCGGGCGCATGAGATCAAGGAGATACAGATTCGCTTCGACATCCTGCAATACGTGCGTAGCGATCAGAAAGTTTGGCGCAAGGCCGCCGGCAATTTCGCGAAAATGAAAACCGCCGGATTCACCATCCCCTGGAACGACATCCTTATCGCCACCATCGCGATCGAGAGGGGTCTGCGGGTCTATGCCCACGACAAGCATTTTTCCATCATGGCGGATACGATAGGTGTCCGCCTCTATACGCCGGGCTACAACGGGATGTTCAACCCGGAACCGTGACCGAGGCCCAGCCATCCTCCCAGCTCAGCCGGAGCTTCATCCCGTAGAGATCGCCCAGCGTTTCCGGTTTCACCACATCCCGCTTCTTCCCGTCGGCGAAAATCCGGCCATTTTTGAGCAGGATCACCCGTTCGATCTCGGGAAGAATCTCACCGGGATCATGGGTCACGAGCACGATGTTTCCCGTGTTTCCGGCGAGGCCTCTTAGCCTTTTCAACACGCCGAGACGGGCGCCGAAATCCAGCGCGGTGGAGGGCTCATCGAGGACGAGAACCTCCGGATCGTGGACGAGTGCCCGCGCGATCAGGAAACGCCGTTTCTCCCCAGACGAAAGCTGCCCGAAAAGCCTACATGCGAGCATGCCGACACCAGTATCTTCCATCGCCCGAATCGCTTTTTCCTTTTCCTCCGCCTTGAAACGCATGTCACCGGTGCGCCCATAGGCACCACGGAATGCGGAGCGCACCACATCCTCCGCAAGCTCTTGCGGATCAAACCTCGCCACCTCCTCCGGCATCACCAAGCCGATCCTGTGCCGCAGTTCCTCGAGGTTCCAGAGTTCCTCGCCGAAAAGCCGACACGAAGCCCTCGGGTTCGCCTCCACACGCACCTCGCCTGTCATCAACTTCAGCAGGCTGCTCTTGCCGGCTCCGTTTGCTCCGAGTATCGCGACGTTCTCACCCTGCCGCAGGGTCAGATCCAAGTTCCGCAGCGCCAGCACATCGCCGCGCCACACATTTGCATTCCTGGTTTCGAAAAACGCCCCATTCATTTCACCAAAAGCCCTCTCACCTTCAAATCGTCTCCAAGCGTTTCGTGGCGGATTCCGGTGAGCTTTATGGATTCCGGGAAAGCCCCCCCCGCCAAGGCCGGCACGGTGTCTCCGCACAGGATGGGCGCATGATAAATCACCGCCTCGTCCACAAGTCCTGCGGCGATCATCGCTGCGGAAAATTTCCCTCCGGCCTCGATCATCACCGAGAGCGCGCCCTGATCCCTTACCAGACCGCGCAGCATTCCTGCCATGTCCGCACGACCCCGCAGCAGCGTCCGTTCCTTCCATTCGTCGGAAAACAGGGGTGCATCCATCGGCATGGTGTCAGGCTGATCCGTCATCACCACCCGCCACGGCTGCTCTCTCCCCTCCAATAGCTCCGGCACCCGTATCGTCAGCGCCGGACGATCGCGCCGCACCGTTTCTCCGCTGGTCAGTATCACATCGACCTCTCCCCGCAGGCGCTGCACATCCATCCTGGATTCCGCCCCGCTCAGCCACTGCCCCTCGCCCGCAGGCCTGGTGATTTTTCCATCCAGCGACATCGCACATTTCCAGATCACCCATGGCAGCCCCGTCCCCTGAACCTTGGAAAATGGCCGCAGGATCTCCGAGCACTCCCCTCGCAAAACCCCGGATTTCACGGAAATCCCCGCCGCCGCTAGGATCGCATCCGCCGCGCCCGCATGGGCCGGATTCGGATCCGCGCACGCATACACGACCCGCGAAACCCCCGCCGCAATCAGCCCGCCGGTACAGGCCGGAGTTTTCCCGACCGTCGAGCACGGCTCAAGCGTCACATAAGCCGTCGCCCCGGCGAGGTCGCCTGTGCCATAGAATTTTTCCGCCGCCGCGATCGCCTCCAGCTCCGCATGGGGCGCCCCAACCTTGCGGTGCCAACCACTTCCCAGCAACACACCGTCCTTCACCAGAACCGCACCGACGGGAGGGTTCGGCGCAGTCCTGCCGACGCCTTTCCGCGCCTCCGCAAGAGCCAGCTCCATCCATTTCCCGTCCTCCATCCTCTGAAAATGTCGCCCACCCCCCGCCAAGTCCAGCTCGGAACAGGATGAGCCGTCCGTCCAACGGCGAAATTTTATTGCCAAGCCGCAACACTTCCATAACCTCACACCATGTTCAAACGAATCGCCGCTTTTTCGCTACTGGCCATCACCACCCTCGCTGCAACATCCTGCTGCTGCCTCTTCTGAACGACTGATCCAACCTCCAGATAACACTCCGATGAAAAAAATCCTTGGCCTCCTGACTCTCCTCGCCCTTTCCCTGAGCTTCTCATCCTGCTGCGCGCTGTTCTCGAACGGCACCGCCGGATACCGCACTTCTACGCGTGAAGTGAAAACCTGTGGATACGACATCGTCACCGAAGAAGTCTACACCCCCAATGCCAGCGGCAAAGGCGGCATGGTCACCACCGTTGAGAAAAAGGTTCCCCGCTACAAGACCGTCACATCCAAGAAGCGCGTCCCATGCCGGTCATGCGTGCGCTTGTATTGCCCGAAAAAGGACTGCTGTGGAACAACCTCCGAGGCCTACATGAAAATGGCCACCGCTCAAGGCCCTGTCGGCAGCCCGAATATCGGCCTGATCCCGACCATGCGGAAGCTCGCCGAGTAACCGGTTTTCCAATCTGATTTCCAAGAAGCGCGGTTCGGCCTATCCGTTCCGCGCTTCTTACTTTCCGCTTGGCGCAAAAAGGGCTGGAAATACCCCGTTATTCTCCCATCCTTCCCGCCTAACCCCATTTTCCCTACATCACATGTCAGTAAACATCGAAATGCCCAAACTCTCGGACACTATGACCGAAGGCACCCTCATCAAATGGCACAAGAAAGTCGGCGATAGCGTCGAAATCGGCGACATCCTTGCCGAGATCGAAACCGACAAGGCCACGATGGAAATGGAGGCCTTCGATGAGGGCACGATCACTGAAATCCGCATCCAGGAAGGCGCAAAGGCTGAGATCGGCGGCGTCCTCGCGGTGCTCGACGGGGCTGGTAGCGACGCTTCCGCACCCGCCCAAGCTGCAGCACCCGCCGCAGCGGAAGCTCCGGCCGCCGCCGCAGCGGCTCCCACTCAGGTTCCCGCTCCGCAACCCTCCGACGGCGCTCGCGTCAAGGCATCCCCCCTCGCCCGCAAGGTTGCAGCCGAACTCGGTGTCGACCTTTCCGGCGTGACCGGAACCGGCCCCGCAGGCCGCATCGTGAAAGACGATGTCGAAAAGGCATCCACCGGCGCCGCGCCGAAACAACCTTCTCAGGCCGCAGCCGCAGCCGCCAAACTCACCCAAGCCGTCAAGGCACGCGCCACCGGATCGCCTACCCCCGCCCCGACAGCAGCCCCTGCCTCAGCCCCTACCGCTCCGGCCCCCGCCGCTGCCGCGATCATGCCGACCTCGAAAGAAGGCGACGAGCGCATCGAGCTCTCCTCGATGCGCAAGATCATCGCCTCGCGCCTGCTCACCTCCAAGACCACCATCCCGCATTTCTACCTCCACATTGAGGTCGATGCCGCCCCGCTCATGGCGCTGCGCAAGCAGGTCAACGAGCAGTCGGAGAAAACCCACGGCAACAAGTATTCGGTCAACGACTTCATCCTCAAGGCCACCATCAACGCCACCGAGGCCGTGCCCGCCATCAACGCCTCCTTCGCCGGCGACCACATCGTGAAGTTCAAGCACATCGGCCTGTCCGTCGCCATCGCGGTTGAGGACGGCCTGGTCACCCCGGTCATCAAAGAAGCAGAAAGTAAATCCCTGCTCGCCATCTCGCGTGCCGTGAAAGACTTCGCGGTCCGCGCCAAGGACAAGAAACTCAAGCCCAATGAATTCGACGGCGGCACGATCACCGTCTCCAACCTCGGCGCATGGGGCATCGATTCCTTCGATGCCATCGTCAACCCACCGCAAGCGGCTATTCTTTCGGTCGGCGCGGCAATCCAGAAACCCGTCGTCCAGAACGGCGAGTTAGCCGTAGGCCTGCGCATGAACATCGGCATCTCCGCCGACCACCGCGTCGTCGACGGCGCCGTCGCCGCCTCTTTCCTCGCCGAGATCAAAAAGCTCATCGAGAACCCGGCACTGATGCTGCTCTAATAGGGAGCGCGGCTTCTAAAGCCACGCTCCATAGGCCGCTCACTCGCCCACCAGGGGCATGCCGTGGCTTCTGGCCTCACGTAGCGCCAGCTCGTTCTTAAAAAGGAAAAACGCCGCCGAAATCGAGAACAAGATCAGATTCCTGTTCCTATTCCGAATCGGCAGTCATTCCCGGTACGTCATCGGACAATTCTCACTTCATCATGAAGTTCAGCAGCTTGCCGAGGCGGTTCTTTAGCTGGTGCCTCGGCACGATCGCATCGATCAGGCCGTGCTCGAGCATGAACTCCGCCGTCTGGAAGCCGGGGGGCAAATTCTGGTGGGTCGTTTCCTTCACCACCCGCGGACCGGCGAAGCCAATCATGCACTTGGGCTCGGCGAGATTGATGTCGCCGATGGTCGCGAAGGAGGCAGTAACGCCGCCGGTAGTCGGGTGGGTGAAGACGGAAATGTAGGGCAAATTCGCCTCTCCGAGCCGGGCGAGCGCGCCGCAGGTCTTGGCCATCTGCATCAGCGAGAGCATCCCCTCCTGCATCCGCGCACCGGATGAGGCGGATACGATAATCATCCCCCGCTTCTCCTTGATCGCCGTCTCAATCGCACGGGTGATTTTCTCACCGACCACCGAACCCATCGATCCGGCGAAAAACTTAAAATCCATCACCGCGATCATCGCCGGTTTTCCGAGTATCGTAAGCCGACCCGTGACGACCGCATCATTCATCTTGGTCTTATCACGCAGGACTTCGATTTTCTCCTCGTAGCCCTTGAAGCCGAGCGGATTTGCGGAAAACAACCCCTCTTCCGTTTCCTCAAACGTCCCTTGATCCGCCAGAAGGAAGATTCGTTCCATCGAATCCATCAAGAAATGATGGCCGCAGGGCGGGCAGGTTTGGAGACTCTGCTTGAGCTCGAGGGCGTGAACCATTGCGCCACAATCTGGGCATTTTGACCACAAGCCTTCCGGCATGTCGTCACGCTTGGGTTGGCTACGGAGGGAAGGTTTCTTGAAGATGCCCATGGGATGCTGTCGGGAGAGGAATACGGAACGGAGACTTCCCCGAGTCTAGGCGGCAGATTCCGCTGCGACAACACCGATTTCCACCTCCGCCTCGGTATTGACCCGCAGGAAAGTGGTTGCTAGCTTCCGCGCCCGCCATGAGCACCGCCCCGAATTACAAAGACACGCTGACCTTGCCACAGACGAGCTTCCCCATGCGCGGGGATCTCGTGAAAAATGAGCCTCAGCGCCTCGCAATTTGGGAGAAATCCAGCCTCTACGCGAAGATCACCGCCGCTCGCAAGGCCTCCGGCGCACCCGATTACATCCTCCACGACGGCCCGCCTTTCGCCAACGGCGACGTCCATATGGGCACCGCGCTGAACAAACTGCTTAAAGATCTGGTGGTGAAATCCAAGACCATGGCGGGCTTCCATACGCCCTTGATCCCCGGCTGGGACTGCCACGGCCTGCCCATCGAATTCAAGGTCGTCAAACAGGCAGCCGGACTGGAGCCCGCCGAGATCCGCCGCCGCTGCACCGAGTTCGCCGCTGGATTCATCGACATCCAGCGCGCCTCCTTCAAGCGCCTCGGCGTCTTCGCGGATTGGGAAAACCCCTACCTCACGATGGATCCCGCCTACGAGGCGAACATCCTCCGTGTTTTCGCGAAACTCGTGGAAACCGACTCCATCTACCAATCCAAGAAGCCCGTCCAATGGTCTTACGGCGCGCAGACCGCCCTCGCGGAAGCGGAGGTGGAATACGCAGATAAGACCAGCCCGGCGATCTTCGTGAAGTTCCCGCTCGTCGCAGGCGACCTTGCCGGAAAGGCCTCGATGGCGATCTGGACGACAACCCCGTGGACGCTTCCTGCCAACCTCGGCATCGCGGTGCATCCGGAGTTCACCTACATCGTCGGAAAATTCTCCAACGGTGAGTCCGAGGAAAATTTTGTGATCGTCCGCGAACTGCTCGAAGCCTTTGAGGAAAAGACCGGCTACGCGCTCAAGGAAACGCTTTCCGAGACCAAGGGTCGCGAACTCGAAGGCGCCGAAGCCAAACACCCATTCCTCGACCGCACCTCGAAAGTCATCCTCGCAAATTTCGTAACCACCGAAACCGGCACCGGCGCAGTCCACATCGCCCCGGGTCACGGCGCGGACGACTACGTCGTCGGCCAACAAAACGGCCTGGCGGTGCTTTCCCCGGTCGATGACGAGGGGCTTTTCACCGAGGAAGTCGGCCTTCCAGAACTCGTTGGGCAACACGTTTTTAAATCCAACAAACGCATCATCGAGATCCTCGCGGAAAGCGGCCACCTGCTCGCCCAAGAAGAATACCGCCACTCCTACCCGCATTGCTGGCGCTCAAAAACGCCTATCATCTTCCGTGCAGTGGAACAATTCTTCATCTCGCTCGATTCACTGCGCGGCAAAGCCCTCGAAGAAATCGACAAAGCGAAATGGATGCCCGCTTGGGGTCGCAACCGCATTCACGGAACCGTCGAGTCCAGACCCGACTGGTGCATCTCCCGCCAGCGCACTTGGGGCGTTCCCATTCCCGTTTTCTTTGATGAAAATAACAAGGCTATCCTCACCGCAGACCTCGCGAAAAAGGTTGCCGACCTCGTCGAAAAAGAAGGCACCAACGTCTGGTTCGAATCCACCGACGACGAACTCGCCGCCAAACTCGGCCACCCAGCCGGGCTAAAGAAAGGCACAGACACGCTCGATGTCTGGATCGATTCCGGCTGCTCCCATGCCGCCGTGCTCGACACCCATCCCGAGCTGCACTGCCCCGCTGATCTTTATCTGGAGGCCACCGACCAGCACCGCGGCTGGTTCCAAAGCTCGCTGATGCTGTCCACTGCCTACCGCGGCCACGCGCCATACAAGACAGTCATGACCCACGGTTTCGTAGTGGACAAGGATACCGGGAAGAAGACCTCCAAGTCCGACGACAAGAAGAAGGGCAAGCCCACCGACGCCGCCCATTTCTACAACAAATACGGCGCCGACATCGTCCGCCTCTGGGTCTCCAGCGTGGATTGGCAAAACGAAGTTCCCTTCGGAGAAGACCTCTTCAAACAGGTCGCCGAGCCTTACCGCCGCCTCCGCAACACACTCCGCATCCTGCTCGGAAACCTCGATGGCTACGACGGAACGCGGACTTTAGTCCGCAGTGAGCTAACTCTCCTAGACCAGTGGATACTCGAGCGCCTCCACGCCGTCACCAAAGAGTGCCTCGCCGCCTACGAATCCTTCGAGTTCCGCAAGGTCTTCAACTCCATCAACCAGTTCTGCACCACCGATCTTTCCGCCGTCTACATCGATGCTCTGAAAGACCGGATGTATTGCGACGCGCCGGATTCCCCTCGCCGCCTCGCCTCACAGGCCGCGATGTACGAGATCTTCAGTACCATCACCCGCCTGCTCGCCCCCGTCCTAGCCTTCACGGCCGACGAGGCATGGGAGCACGCAGCCTTCACCAAAGGCAGCGTTCACGAACAGAATTTCCCCGCCGCCGATCCAAACTTCGCCCACGGACAAGCAAGCAAAGACGTGGAACGCCTTTTCCAGATCAAGGCGGCAATGCAAACCGCCATCGAGGCGAAGGTGCAGGCCAAGGAATTCACCCGCAACAACGAAGCGGCGGTCACTCTCACTGTCCCGGCCGCCGATTCGCATCTCCTGGAAATGCTCAACGATCGCGAATTCGCGACCGAGTTCTTCATCATTGCGGAGCTTTCCGTGACACCGGGTGAGAGCCTTTCCGCCACCGCCACGAAGACAGAGCTCCCGCTCTGCCCGCGCTGCCGCAAGCACGAACCTGTCATCGCCTCCGGCCTCTGCCAGCGGTGTGAGGACGTGGTTTCAGCAACCAACTAACGGCCACAGCATCTTCCTTGGAGTTTAGAATTTAAAGTTTCGAGTTTCATGACCCTTCCCAAGCTGCTGCTGTTCCTCACCCTCCCGCTCTACATCCTCGATCAGGCGACGAAGGCATGGACGGTCGGATATTTCTCCGAGCCGCCTCCGGGTGGATTCGCCTCCCACGACATGCCATGGATGATCATCCCTGATGTTTTCCACTGGATACGCGTCCACAACCAAGGCGTCGCTTTCGGTTTGGGAAACGGCACCAGCTGGGCTCCAATCGTTTTCCTGATCGTCCCCATCATCGCACTCGTGATGATACGGATTTTCTGGAAAAAGGGAGTCTTCGACCACCTGCTTTCCAAAATCGCAGTGTCACTCCTCGTCTGCGGGATATTCGGAAATCTGACGGACAGGTTGGTGCAAGGCTTTCTCCTCGAGCACAGCAAGGACAGCGGATTCTGGGAACGGCTTGCCAACGGCTACGTGGTGGATTTCGTCGCTGTAAATCTCCCGCTCTACGGCTGGTGGCCGACATTCAACGTCGCTGATTCCTGCATCTGCATCGCCGCCGTGCTACTCTTCATCGGCGGGATATTTGACGAGAAAGCGAAAGCCGCTGCCGAAAAAAAGGCGGCGTGAAGCTCAGCGCACCGGAACGGTTGTTTGCGAGCCATCGAAGAAACCTTGGAACAGCAACTCGCCCTCCTCGCCGACCGTGACGGTGAGACCTCCCGTTTCCATTTGGTCGATGACCTCAACTCCTTCTTTCCGCCACCATTTTTCCAGTGATGTGCGGTACAAATCCATCTCGCATCCCGCCGGCCGCGGGATGACAATCACCTGCGGGTTGACCGCCGCAACGAAGGCTTCGGTAAGACTGAGCTCACTCTCATGCAATCCGGCGACGATCACATCCGCCCGCAGGTCGATCCCGGACTCCAACAGCGCCTGTTCACTCAGGCGGCCTGCATCGCCGGTGAAGAGGATTTTTCTATCCCGCCAATGAAGCCGGAAAACCAGGCTCTTGTCATCCGCTACCGATCCCAACAAACCATCGGCAGGTGAGAGCAGGATCTCGCCCCACGCACCTGCCCCGAAGTCCAGCAGGTCGCCTCGCCTGGGCTCGGAAATCCGTATCGTTTCTGCTCCAAGCCTCGCCCATTTCTGCGCGACCGAACCCTGAGATCCAGTCATTCCGCTCGCCACCTGCCGCAGCGGGAACATCTCCATCACAAGCCCCGGAGCCGCGAGGTGCCCGGCATCGGTATGCGTGAGAATCGCGGAATCCGGCTTCATCCCCAGCTTCAACAGAGATGGGCCGATCTCGCGTTCGAGCGAGAATTCACCTCCCAAATCGATGAGGAAAGAATTCCCCGCCCGGGATGCGAAGCACGCCGCAGAAGCCCCGTATCCGAGATCGTAAATCACCAGAGTATCTGCCTCCGGGGAGCGAACCGATACCGATGCTCCGGGCAGACTTGCGAATGCTTTTGCGGTGCTGGCACAAGCCTCTGCGACGAATGCATTCCCACGGTTCAGGAAAACTGATCCGCTGTTCCAGAAGGGATGCAACAGCGAGGATATGAGGGCGATGGCAAGAAGCGCATACACCATCGGAACCAAGGCCACTGTTGCGACTACCGAGATCGGTGCAACCAGGCCGAAATGGAATGCGGAGAGCGGCGCGGAGCCGATCGAGGCGGCGGTGGAAACGGAGAATGCCTCCGCGAGTTTTCTACGGAATCCCAGCCACCCTCTTGCCCAGAATCCCATTTCACTCGCCGGGAGAAATGCCTCCTCCTCTGCGATCCAGGCAAAACAGCGCCGCGCCACTGCGGTTCCTAGGCCGATCGCTGCAACCACGCCGTAGGAAAGCTGCACCCCCGGCATCCGGATCATGCGCGGATCGAACAAAAGCGAAACAAGGAGCACGGCTCCAAGCGCATTGAGCAAATCGGTGCGCCTGCGGAGCGCGAAGGAACCCAAGAATACTGCACCCATCCACGCCGCACGGACGGCAGCCGGCCCGTTCCCCGTCAACCAGGCATACGCGAACATCGCAACGATGATGGCGGGAATCGCCCAACGCCTTGGAACGCCCATCCATTTCAGCGCAAACCAGACCATGCTACCGAGCATCATCACGTGCATACCGCTGACCGTGAAAACATGCAGCGTTCCGCTCTCGCGGAAATCCCGCACAAGACCCAGCGAGTCCGGCGATCGCTCCCCCAGAACCACCGCTCCAATCACTTTCACCGGCAAACCATCCTCATCGAGTCCCGCGACAATGCTTTCGCGGAATGCTTGTTTGAGCTCCCCTGCCCACTCGCTGAATGGCCCGATCCATTGGCGCCCACGCATACCGTTCGCACGGAAAACAGCCACCACACCTTCAGCCCTCAGCCGCTCGCTGCGGTCCGGCACACCGGGATTCCGCTCCTTTCCAAGGGCTCCGAAAACACCTGTCGCGGTGAGTTCGGTGCCGGCCGGCGGTGGATCACCCAATCCGACCCATCGGATTTTCCTGCCATCGAAATCACCTCCGCGAAGCCTTGCTGTGCCGCTCCACACCCCGTTCTGCCCATAGCCATCCTCAATCAATCGTGCATCGGCACGGCTGAATCCCAAGCCGGAGAGCTCTGCCTCATCGGCCGCCTGCCGGGCATCCCTCCAACCCACTTCCACCAAGAGCAGAGCAGCAAGCGCCATGGCGGCGGCCCCGGTTTTCCAACCCGCCACGATACAGACCGGCACGGCAAGCAACGCGCAACCGATCCAGCCAAGCCGTGGGTCAATCCCTCCCAGCCCGATGACGGCGACAACACCCGCAGCCAGTAGGAACAGCGGCCGTTTCACCCACAACCGCCTGAGTGCATCTGCCATCCCCGTTTATGCCATGCCCCATTCGTGAAGCTTGGTCCGGGCATTTGCCGAGTGCCGCGTTTCAGGGAACTGTTCCATCACCTGCTCCATGATCGCTACCGCCGACTCGCGATCCTCCGTATCCTTGTCGTAAAGCTCGGCAAGGCGGAACAGCAGGAATGCGGCATCCTTCTCCTCCCATTCCTGACCCTCAATGGCTTCGCGCAGAGTCATGATCGAGGCCATAGGATCCTCGAGATGAACTTTTTGAATCTTCGCAATCTCCACGTAGGGCATGCGATTGAGCGGATCGCCCTCGGCCGCCTCCTTGAACGACTCAATCGCAGCCTCCCATTCGCCCTGCGCCATCAGCACTCGCGCATCGTGGAAGGCGTCCTGCTCCACCTCCTCACCGCTGTCATATACGGCATGCGTAAGTTTCTGCGCGAAAATCGGCAGCACCTCGGTCACGAACACAATGCCGACGAGACCCGCGCTAAGAAACGACAGCAGGATGCCGGAAAATACACGCTGCCCCTCGATGCCGTGCATCTTCGTCTTGAGTTCGGGCACCTGCTCCTCCGGATCTCCCCTTTCGTAAAGCAGATTGATCTTCTTTTCGATATCTCTCCCCTCGTCACCAGTCTTGTAAAACATGAACCAACTCCCTGCTACTAGGAGGAAGAGGATGCCGATACCGATATACTTGATCATGAGTAACTAACTTGAACGACC
This sequence comes from uncultured Verrucomicrobiales bacterium, assembly GCA_905478925.1. GTDB lineage: Bacteria > Verrucomicrobiota > Verrucomicrobiia > Verrucomicrobiales > Akkermansiaceae > Luteolibacter. The sequence continues at coordinate 24,001 of CAJQKQ010000055.1, read as the reverse complement.
GACGACCATGGAAAAGAAAAATATCAGCCCTCGAGATGATCTTCGCAGTATTCCTCACCGTCCTCGGCCATACGGAACTCCAGATCGCGATCCGAAACCTCAGTCCTCCCGCATTTCGCGCAGCGGTGAAATGACGAATCCTCGCCGGCCTTTGCATTCTCAAACTTTTTCTTCCTCCCCGCCGACTCGATCGCCCGCGCCTGTCCGCGTATCGCGGGAATCCCCGCCCACAGCAGGTAGTTTCCGAACGCAAGAAGCAGGTAGCCCAGATACAATGGCTGCCCAAGGGCGCCGAATACCAACAAGCCGCCCAGCAGCATTGCGAGCCACCGCACTTGCACCGGGATGATCAGGAACATCAGGAACTCATGCCTTGGGAACAGTGTCGCGAAAGCGAAGAATGCAGAGGAATAAACGAAAAGCCCGCTGCCGGACATCGGCTCGCCATAAAGGAAATTTGCGATCAGGAGACCCGCGAACGCGGTGTAATGGAACAGGCTCGTGCGGAAAACGCCCCACGCCCCCTCAAGCGCGTCGTTCATCATGAAGGCGATCATCACCATGAAAAACAGGAACAGCATCGCGAAGCCGCCCAATCCTTTGAACCCGCTGTCGGCGAAAAGGAAAGTCACCAGCCGCCAAACCTCCCCGGACATGATTTTTTCGCGGTCGAAATCCAGAACCTGCCCGATCTGCGGATTCACAAACTGCAGCAGGAAAACCATCACGTGGAAGAGCGCGTAATATTTCAGCACCCCGGGGAACGACATCCACCCGAGCTTCCTCTCCCATTTATCCAGAAATTCCATTCCCGGAACCCTCCATCACCCGCGCCCGATTGACAAGCACCTCCGGCATGCCGAAACTCCACGCGTGTCAGAAACCGTTCTCCACTCCCCGCTCGAAGCCGCCCACCTCGCGCTCGGCGCACGCCTCATCCCCTTCGGCGGCTGGGCCATGCCGGTCCAGTATTCCTCGATACTCACCGAGCACGCCGCCGTGCGGGAGAAGGCCGGCATTTTCGACATCTCCCACATGGGGCAGATCTTCGTCAGCGGCGAAAACCACCTCGCCTGGCTCGACCGACTGCTCACCAACAACCTCGGCAAGCTCAAGCCCGGCGAAGGCCAATACACCATGATGCTCAACCATGGCGGCGGCGTCATCGACGACCTCATCGCATACCGCATTTCTGATACGGAAACCCTGCTCGTCGTCAACGCCTCCATGATTCCGGAGGATCTCGCGTGGATGGAGAAACACCTCGAATCCGGCGTCATACTTCGCAATGAGTCCGACGCTTGGGCGGGGCTCGCGGTTCAGGGGCCGGATGCAGCGGAAATTTTCGCGAAGCTTTTCCCTGCGGAATCCCTGCCGCCCCGCAACGGCATCACCCGGCTCGCTTCCGGCGCAACCGTCTGCCGCACCGGCTACACCGGTGAGGACGGATACGAGTTCTTCTGCCCCGCCGCCGAAGGCTCCGTTTGGTTCATGAAGTTCATCGAGGCCGGTGCCACGGCCTGCGGACTCGGAGCCCGCGACACCCTCCGCCTGGAAATGTGCTACCCCCTCAACGGCAACGACCTTTCCCCGCAACGCTCACCAATCCAGGCGGGCCTCGGCTTCTTCTGCGATCTCGGGAAATCCGAATTCATCGGCCGCGAAATCCTCATCTCGCAGAAACAGAATGGCCCGGAAACGAAGCTCACCGCCATCGAACTCACCGAGAAGGGACCGCCACCGCGGCCACATTATGCCGTCCTCAGCTCCGATCGTGAAACCCTCGGCGAACTCTCCAGCGGCGTGCTATCCCCGACTCTCGGCAAAGGGATCGCGATGGCCTACCTGCCCACCGCCTTCTCGAAACCCGGCACTCCGCTTCTCATCGATGTCCGCGGCCGCCAATTCAAGGCCGTCACCGTCAAAAAACCCTTCCTTAAAAAATCCAAATAGCCCACAAACCCTCCTACATGAGCGCATCCGAAATCCCCGCAGATCTCCTTTTCCAATCCTCCCATGAATGGTCGCGCGTGGAAGGCGACACCGCCACCGTCGGAATCTCGAACCACGCCCAGGCCGAACTCACCGATGTCGTTTTCGTGGAACTCCCCGCGCTCGGCAAAACGGTGGATGCAGGCGATCCCACCGCTGTGGTGGAATCCGTCAAAGCCGCTTCCGACATCTACGCCCCGGTCTCCGGAGAGATCGTCGAGGTAAACCCGGCCGTCGAGACCGACCCCGCGCTGGTAAACACCGACCCCTACGGCGCTGGCTGGCTTTTCAAACTCAAGCTCACCAAGCCGGATCAGCTTTCCGGCCTCCTGACTCCCGCCGCTTACGGCCAGCTGATTGGGTGAAATATAGAGCGCGGCTTTTCAGGCCGCTGTCGTGTGCTCCCTTCTTCGCGAGCGTGACGTGAAAATGGCGCGTCAGTACGCGACTTGAAAAGCCGCGCTCCATACGCTCCATCAATAGACGTCGCGGAGGTAGCGCTTATCCTTTTTCAGCTGTGCGATATAGGCGACTGCTTCCTCGTCGGAAAGCTTGCCGTGTTCCGTGGCGATGCTGAGCAAGGCCGCATCGACATCTTTGGCCATGCGTGAGGCGTCCCCGCAAACGTAGAAGGCGGCACCTTCCTGGAACCATTTCCACATCTCCGCGCCATTTTCGAGCATGAGATTCTGAACGTAGACCTTTTCCTTCTGGTCGCGCGACCATGCAAGATCGAGGCGGCCAAGCGTGCCGTCCTTGACGAAGCCATCTAGCTCGTCGCCGTAAAGATAGTCGGTCGCGCTGTGCGGGTTTCCGAAGAACAGCCAGTTCTTACCCTTGGCGGCGGTGGCCTTGCGCTCTTCGAGAAAGGCACGGAAGGGTGCAATACCGGTTCCGGGGCCGACCATGATCACCGGCACATCGCCGTCCGCAGGGAGACGGAAGGCGTTGTTGCTGTGGACGTAGACGCCGGGCTTGGAGTCATCCGTCAGGCGATCTCCAAGGTAGGTGGAACAAATTCCACCGCGCTTCCTGCCGTGGCTGTCGTAGCGGACGATGCCGACGCAGAGATGAACCTCGCCGGGATGCGCCTTCGGGCTCGAGGCGATCGAGTACAGCCGCGGTTGAAGCTTTTTCAGGATGGTGACGAAATCCTCTCCATCGGTGAAGTCGGCCGGATAGTTGAGCACCAAATCGATGAGGTCGCGTCCCCAACAGAAATTCTCCCACGCCTTCCTCTCGTCCGCCTCGACGAGCGAGCGAAGGTACGGCGAGCCGCTGCGCTTTTGCCATTTGCAAATGAGCGACTTGTTGATGTTCCCGATGTCGTAGTGGCGGATCAGTGCCTCGCGGAGGCTGACTTCCTCGCCGGTGGAGGTCGGCACCTCTCCCGCCCGAAATGGTAGCGCCGCTATGATTTCATCAACCACGTCCTCCGGGTTCTCCGGATAAACACCAAGCGCATCACCCACTTCATAGGAGAGCTCTGAGCCTTCGAGGGAAATCTCCACCTGGTTCGTCTGCTTCGGGCCCGGGCCGTTGAGGTTGTAGTTTTTGACAACGGCAGAAGGGAATGGCCGCTTTTTGGAAAACCCGCCTTCCTCGATCTCATCGGTGGCCGTACCGTTGGATTCCACGGCTCCGTTGTCCGGGGCAAGGATTGCGATCACCGCCTTGGACCACTCGGCGTACGGCTCATCGGGATCGACATCGACATCGACTCGCGGATGGATCCGGGTCGCGCCCAGAGCCTCAAGGCGGGAGTCAAACTCGGTGCCGCACTGGCAGAAATCCGGATAGGAGCTGTCGCCGAGCGAGAGGACGGAGTAACTCACCCCGGCAAGGGCGGGCGGCGCATCGCTCATCAGCCAAGTGTGGAGCTCCAGCGCGGAATCCGGCGGCTCGCCGTCGCCGTAGGTGGAGGTGATGATGAGAAGGTTTTTCTCCTTGGACAGGTTATCCCTGTCATAGGTCCCCATGTCCTGCATGTTCGGCTCGAAATTCCCTTTCTTCAGTTTCTTTACCAATTTTTTCGCCAGACCCTCGGCCGTGCCGGTCTGAGATCCGAAAAGCACCGTCACGGGAACGGCGGGTCCGGATGGCAGCGGAGCTCCGGAGGCCTGCACCAGCAGCTGTGCCATGAATCCGCCGAGCCACTGCCGTTGCTCTGGCGTGAAAGGTGCGTTGTCGGGTATCTGAATCGGGGAGACCATTTTTCTCTATTTCTTCCGGTGGTTGACCGGATGCGGAACCTGTTCGCAACCGGGATTGTTTTCAAGTGCGGATCGTATCAATTTCTGATTCGCATCCCCACAGCCATCCGCGGCTACGAATATTTCAAGTCACGGGATGGATCGAGCTCAAAGCTCATCTCGAACTGGTTGTGCGTGTGCGGCTTGACGAACTGCTGGATGAATTTGAGATGGAACGGGTCTTCCCCGACAAGGCTGAGCTTCTCCATGGAATCGACCTCGTAGGAATAAAAAAAATGCCATTGGGATTCCGGGTCGAGGTTCCTGCCGGATCGAACCGAGAGTACCTCCGGGATTTTCAGGAGCCATGTCCGCGCCGCCCTCACCATTTCCTCCAGCACTTCCGTTCCCTTGGGATCGTTTAGCTGAAGGTAGATGACGTGATGGATCATTTGCGCAGGAGCTGTGGGGCTCAGCTCTTCCAGTTGAGCGCGCCTTTTTTCAGGGCATAAACGTATGCGATCGCAAGGATCCCGGCGAAGCCGGCCATGCTTGCAAGGGCGGTTGGCCCGTGCTGCATCGCGAGATCCCGGAACTGGACAGCCCACGGGTACATGAAGACCACCTCGATGTCGAAGATAACGAACAGCATGGCCACGAGGTAAAATTTAACGGAAAAGCGCGGGGAACCCTCGCCGATCGGGATCATCCCGCATTCGTAGGCGCTGTCCTTGGTGGCGTTGCGGCGTGCGGAGCGACCGAAGACAACGCTGAGGACGAGTGTTGTCACCGCGAAACCGAGCGCGATGAGCACCTGCAAGAGGACGGGAAGGTAGTTTTCTGGCATGGCTGCGATTGGGAAAGCGTTGCGCCGACTTCGTAACGGCTAGGATTCAGCTTGGGTAGAAAAAAAACCCGCACCACATAACATGGCGCGGGTTTTGTCAGGAAATGATTCCGAAGGATCAGGCCTCCGCTTCAGCAGCTTTAGCCTCTTGGGCTGCAGCGTATGCGCTGGAAGCTTCGTGAACCCGGGCTGTACCCTTGTACTCCTTGCCGAGTTTCTCTACCAGACCCCTGTTCACCAGGTTCTGCAGCTTCTCGTAAGAACGAAGGCGAAGCATTTCTTCTCCGCCGCTGACGGCATTGCGCTGTTTGAGGTTTTCGAAGACCCTTTCGAATAGGTCGTTGAATCCGAACACCTTCTTTTCAGTAAGGACGTTGCAGAGTTCATCGGTCACGTGGTCTGGAAGTCTCCGGGAAAACCGGGTTCTTTTTGTGGTTGTTGCCATAGCGCTGTGATCTTAGCACCTCTGCATGGTAAAAGCGACCCAAAATTTTAAAGATTCAGTAAATCTCTTGGTTTAATTTAAGCAAGTCCTAAATATCAATTTATCGAAATGAACTTCCTGATGAGCTTCGATTGTCCCAAATCGGTTCCTCCGTCCCTTGTTTCACGGATGCGTCCCGAGGAAAGAGACTCCCCATCCCACTCCAGCCATCCGGCAGGGCCAGGAACCACGAAGGAGCCGGTATTGATCACCGTCCTGCCGCGCGACCGGCGGATGCCGAGACAGTGGAAATGACCGGTCACGAGGATTTCCGCCTCGGCAAAGTAACGCTCGCAGAATCTTGCCCCGAGCCGTCCCTGCGTCAGCCATGCGCGGAGTATGGTGATCGCCCGCTGCGGCGGGAATGCGGCGTCCAGTGCCCGCGCGAAAAGGCTTCTTCCCACGGGATGCGCACGGCTCGGCAGGCGCTTCGCGATCTTGCGGGCGAGCTCGTGGCGGGCGATGGGATCCGTTTCCGCCGCGGGCGAATCCTGCCATAGCGCATCCACCACATCGCGTCCCGCGAGCATCTCCCGTTTCCACGGGGCTCCGTCGCGCAGCAACGCGTCGCCGTGGGTGATGACGATCCTGCCCTCGGCCAGCTCAATGAAACCCAGACCTTCCCAGCCCGGATCGTGGTTGCCCGGCAGGAAAACCGTGTCGCATCCCTCCTCTTTCAGGATTGCCCGGAGTTCGTCGAGCATCGCCTTGGACTTCTCTCTCCATGGTTCCGACAGCTCCTCCCAGGTGTCTCCATTGAAAACCACGGTGCCCGCCCCCCGGAATAACGACCGGAGCATTTCCACATCGCCGATGCGCGAAGCCTTGTGCCCGAGGTGCAGGTCGGAAAAAATCCTGAGCGGTAGGCGCATCATGGCTCCACCCGGCGCTGCCGCACCGCCTCGAACAGGCAGACTCCCGTCGCCACGGAGACATTCAGGCATTCCACTTGCCCGGCCATCGGCAGCTTTGCGAGGAAATCACAGTTCTCTTCGGTCAGGCGGCGCATTCCTTTTTCCTCGGCTCCCAGCACCAGAGCCAGCGGTCCTTTCAAATCCAGCTCGTAGAGGGTTTTCTCCGCCCGGTCGGACGTCCCGACAAACCACACACCCGCCTCTTTGAGCTGCTCCATGGTACGGGCGAGGTTCGTCACCTGCACGAAGGGCACGTGATCTGCCGCGCCTACGGAAATCCGCCGCACGGTTTCCGTGATCCCCACCGCCTTGTCCTTGGGCGCGATCACCGCATGCACTCCGGCTCCATCCGCGGTGCGGAGGATGGCTCCTAGGTTGTGCGGATCCTGCACACAATCGAGGATCAGCAGGAACGGCACCTCAATCTCGGCAACGATGCGCATCAAGTCGTGCTCATCAAGCGAAGGGACCGGCTTCTCCTCCGTCGCCGGTTTCACATGACGATTCTCCCGTGCCTGCCGGTTCTTGTCCCCGTGGCTCCTGTCGCCGTAACTTTTGCGCTTCACAGGGATCAGGGGAAACCCATGGGAAGGGCTTTGCAAGCCAGCAATATGGAGAAGGGTTTTGAAAACCCTTTGCAGAGGATGGCGGGCACCTTGGAATATTTCAATGGTAGCGCCGGTTCGGCTCGACCGGCCCGAATCAAAAATCTGGCGCTGCGAACGTTCTCGCGTGAGTGAACTCATTAATAATGAGCCGTCTTTTTCGCAGCACGCGGCGATTTCGCTGGAGGGTTCACGCCCGTTCCTTGCCAAGCGCCGCCAGATTTTTGAAGTGGGGCAACCGAGCCGGATTGCCCCTACCACCATTCATGACCACGACACAAAAAACCGGCGACCCACGGGGAATCGCCGGTCTTATGCGCGGGGAAAATCCCTCCAAGAAAAATCAGCGCCGGCGGAGGAGGAGTGCGAGGGCTCCAATCGCACCGAAAAGGGCGGCGGAGGGCTCGGGAACCACGGTCACTTCAAACGATGTAAGTCCAACTGTGCCAGTCGTTGCTTTCATGTTAAACGATGTGTTAGCCGCAATAGCCAAAGGATCCACAAAAGTAAAAGTGTTACTAGGTGCAGCAGAATCCGCGATGCTCACTCCTCCAAAATTGAAGACTTCACCACTCGTGAAGATCACAAAACTTAATGAGGTGATTTCAACGTCTTGGCTGAACGAAAAAGTTGCTATTTCGTTCACTCCGGCATCGAAGGCGTCGGTTTCATCACCAGTCACTCCATCGTTAATCCCAAATGAGGAAGCCGTGGCATTCAATTGGTCTCCAGATGCGGCATCAGAGGCTATCGAGAGAAGAGTTAGATCAAGAGATGTAAATCCTGGCACCGTGACTGTTGCGGCTGGGGTTCCAATATCAGTTGCATCTAGTCCATCAAGTAACTCACCAAGCTCTCCAGACGCACCGGATGCATTGGTTAAAAACACTGTCGCTGCCTGACTCGAAATTGTCCCGAGGGCAAATAAGGACAATATCGATAGAGTTGTCGTTTTCAATTTCATTTTGATTGTGGGATAGCGTGCAGATTCATTCCGCGCAGACTTAGGCATCTAACAAAGAAGAACTAGGCGTGCCAATAGAAAACTGTGGCTGATTTGTCACATGGCATTTCACAAGCTACTGATATCCTGCGGATTCCAGGTGATTCTATCGGCCGAGCCACAAACAATCCGTGACAAAAGCCCGGAAATCGCGAGGTTTGCGGGAACAATCCGATGAAAATTCTTGAGAAAAACCTGCTTGTCCTCGCTTCCGCTGGCTCCGGGAAGACCTTTTGCCTGAGCGACCGGGTGATCGGGCTGATGGCGGGCGGGGTGGAGCCGGAGAAAATCGTCGCTCTGACCTTCACCCGCAAGGCGGCGGGGGAATTTGCGGATGCGATTCTCAAGAAACTGGCAGCAGCGGCGGACGACGCTGACGAGGCCGCCAAGCTGGAAGGGAAGTTCGGCAGGGGCGCTGTGGACTTCGAGGAACTCCTGGAAAAGGTCGTGAGGAATTTACCGCGCCTGACCCTGGGAACCATGGACGGATTTTTCGCGAAGGTGGTGAAAGGCTTTCAGTATGAGCTCGGAGTGACGGGCGGAAGGTTCGATCTTCTGGAGGGCGAGGTCGCGGAGGGCGTGAAGGACGAGCTGCTTGAAGGGCTGCTGGACGGCGGCTTCGGAATCGCAGTGGAGGATGAGGAGGAGTTCATTGCGGTTTTCCGCAGGGCGACGGCGGGCAAAGAGGGCACCCGGGTGCTAGGGGAGCTCCGGGAATTCATCAAGGGCTGGCACCTGCATTTCGTTTCCCCAGCGGAAACCGAATGGGGGCCGGGCGGGCTGGCCGGGGTGAAAATTTCCGAGTGGGAGAAGCAAAAGGGTGGCCTGATCGAACGGGCGAGGAGGGATTTGGCTAACGTGACCACGACCGACAAGCGGCAAGAAAAGGCTTTGGGGGCGATGCTGGATGCGCTGGAGAAACACACGATAGCCAGCGGTTCGCTGGACAAGGCCACAAGCCTCCTGAAAAGCACGATCGAGGTGGCGGCCACAGGAGACGGGGCGCTGGAGGTTTCCTTCTACAAGCCGTTCAAAATCACAGGCATGGCGGCGGAGGCCTTGCGCGAGCTTCTGCGGCTGGCGGCGCGGTGTGAGCTGGCGGCCGCCCTATCCAGAACGCGCGGGGTACACGGCGTCATTTCCTCCTACGACGATCTCGTCGAGCGGGAGCTGAGGCGCAAGGGCAAACTCGGCTTCGACGACGTCAAGCGGCTGATGGGAAAATGGATGACCGGCGAGGACGCCCGGCTGCGGCGTGAGGCTGTCGATTTCCGGCTGGATGCCAGATACGAGCATTGGCTGCTAGATGAATTTCAGGACACCAGCCGGGATGAATGGAACGCCCTCCTGCCACTGGTGGACGAGGGAATCACCGACGACGAATCCACGGTGTTCGTCGTCGGCGATAAAAAACAGGCGATCTACGCATGGCGCGGCGGCGAGGTCGGGCTGTTCGATGAGCTGGTGGAAAATTACAGCGGAGGGCTTGAAGTCGAAACCATGGCGGAATCGTGGAGATCCTGCCCCGAGGTGCTGGAGCCAGTGAACCAGGTCTTTGGCGACAGGGATACGATGCAACGCCTGTTCGGGAAGGCTGCGGCGGAGTGGGAATGGGAAGAGCATGTTTCCGCAGAGCCTCTCAGGGATCCCGCGAATGCCGGCCATTCGCGTGTCGAGGTGATCGCCAAGGACGAAAAAACGGAACGGGTGATCGATCTGCTTAACGAGCTCGGGATCGGGGAGAAACGGATTTCCTGCGGGGTGCTCATGGCGACCAACGACCACGTCAAGACGCTCGCCGACGATTTACGGGAAGCCGGGTTCCAGGTCGTCGAGGAAGGCGCGCGGGAGCCGGGCAAGGATCATCCTGTCGGCGTGCTGATCTGGCAGCTACTGCGTTGGCTTGCGAATCCGGCGGACAGCTTCGCCCGGCAAACCGTGATGATGTCGCCGCTGTGGCCTGGGCTGGAGCAGCGTTTCGGAACGGCGTGGCAAGCGATTTGGGAGAAGCTCGGCGGACGTGTCTCGGAAGCCGGGTTTGCAGGGATGGCTGGGGAGCTTGTTTCGGAATTGCACGCGAACCTCGGCGACTTCGGGAAACGCAGGGCAGCGGATCTGCTGGAAGCGCTCGGAGATCTCGATAACCAGGGCGTGGTCACAGCCAGGGAGGCGGCAGACTGGATCGCGCGGATGAAGATTTCACAAAGCCCGGGAGTCGCAGCGGTGCAGGTGATGACCGTCCACAAATCGAAAGGCCTGGGCTTCGATGTGGTGATCCTGCCCGACATCCCGAAGGACAAAATCCCGGATATGGGGCACTACAAAACGGTCTCTGGCGACGGCTGGCTGACCGCTGCTCCGGCACAATGGGCTCGCTCGTTGATTCCCGAACTGAGCGAACCCGAGGAGAAGTGGTTCGTCCGGCAGACCTACGAGGCTTTCTGCAAACTCTACGTCGCCATGACCCGGGCCAAGCGAGGACTCCACGTGTTGCTCGACACCCCACCCGCGAAGGCGGACGACAATAAGCCCAGCCTGCAAAATTGGTTGATGAACTCGCTCGGGCTCGACGCCGCTGAAAATACGATTTTTGAAACAGGCAATTCGAACTGGGTCGATGGGATCGCCGCGCTTGAAATATTGCCCGAAGATTCCACGGAGGTTTTGGGCAAAGCGGTGGCAAAGCGATCTCGCAGCACGCCCAGCGGGCAAAAGAAGGATTCCACGGCAGCCAGAAGCGGCTCCGGCGAAGGTCGCCGATTCGGAACCGCGATGCATGCCGCATTCGAGAATATCGGTTGGATCGACGAAGAGGAGCCCGAGTTTCCTGCGAACTCGGTTGGCGAAGGCGTCAGGAAAATTCTCGCGCGCTCGGAAATCCGGGCGCTTTTCACAAGAGGCGAGTCCTCGGTATCACTCCACCGCGAACAACGGATCGAGGCGCTGATCGATGGCAAATGGATGAGCGGAGCGATCGACAGGTTGCACCTTCACCGCGATGCCCAAGGCGCAGTGGAGCGGGTGGAGATCTTCGACTTCAAAACGGATCACGTAGAAAACGCGGAAGAGCTAATCGAGAGGTATGCAGGACAAATGACGGCCTACCGGAAAGCGATGGAAACGATCTACCCCGGGGCGGCGGTTAAATGCCTGTTGGTTTCCACCGCGCTGGGTGGAGTGGCGAACGCTGGTTCGCCATGACAGCTCTTTGAGTGGCGAACCAGTGTTCGCCACTCCATAGGCTAATTCATGTGCTTGCGCTTGAAGCGAAGTGCGGCGCTCTGCTTGGCAATGATGCCTTGCAGATAAGCAACCTCCTCGGCGCCCATGCTGTGATCGACTCCCTGCAGTTTTTCCTCGGCGCGCTTGATCGCATCCTCGGTTGCCTGCTCGTCGATCTCCGCCTCGCCAAGAGCCATGTCGGTAAGGACCACGGCCTTGTCCTGGGAGATTTCCGCAAATCCCGATCCGATCGCGAGTGTGATGACCTGGCCTTCACGCAAGTAGCGCAGCTCGCCGGGCTGGAGGGCCGTCACAAGGCTGGCGTGGCTCGGCAAAATGCCCATCTCCCCATCCGCTCCGGGAAGGTAAACGTTGTCGACCGTGTCGGAGAAAATTTTCTTCTCAGGTGTGACGATTTCGAGGTGCAGGGACATATGATTTTTCGGGTTCAAGTTTTCCGTTTCCAGTTGTCATTCAGAGTCTCCCCTGAAAACCGAACACTGAAAACTAGCAAACTTGTGGTTAGTCGCGCTCCACGCTGTCGATGCCGGCCTTCATGTAGAAGTTACCTTCGGAAACATCGTCCCACTTGCCGTCGAGGATTTCGGCGAAGCCTTTGACGGTGTCTTCGATGGAAACTAGTGCACCTGGAACACTGGTGAAAATCTCTGCAACGAAGAACGGTTGGGTAAGGAAACGCTGCAATTTACGGGCACGGAACACGCTGAGCTTATCCTCATCGGAAAGCTCGTCCATACCGAGAATGGCGATGATGTCCTGAAGATCCTTGTAGCGTTGAAGCACGAGCTGAACGCCACGGGCAACGCGGTAGTGTTCTTCGCCAACGACTTCCGGAGTAAGTGCCTTGGAGGTGGAAGCGAGTGGGTCAACCGCTGGGAAAAGTGCCTGCTCCGCGAGGGAACGCTCAAGAACCACGGTCGCATCAAGGTGGGCGAAGGTGTTCGCCGGAGCCGGGTCGGTAAGGTCATCCGCAGGAACGTAAACCGCCTGGATGGAGGTAATGGAGCCTTTGTTGGTGGAAGTAATCCGCTCCTGGAGAACGGACATTTCTTCGGAAAGTGTCGGCTGATAACCCACTGCGGAAGGTGTCCGGCCAAGAAGCGCGGAAACCTCGGAACCCGCTTGGGAGAAACGGAAGATGTTATCGACGAACAGGAGGACGTCCTGGCCTTCCTCGTCACGGAAGTATTCCGCCATGGTAAGCGCGGAAAGAGCGACGCGGAGACGTGCGCCCGGAGGCTCGTTCATCTGGCCGTAGCAAAGTGCCACTTTCGAACCTTCGGCGGAGAGAACGGGGTTGCCCTGGCCGTCGAGTTTTGGATGACCGTTTTCGTCCTTTTCGGTAGCGATGACGCCGGACTCGATCATTTCCCAGTAGAGGTCGTTTCCTTCCCGGGTGCGCTCACCCACACCGGCGAAGACGGAGAAACCGCCGTGCGCTAGAGCGATGTTGTTGATGAGCTCCATGATCACCACGGTCTTACCAACACCGGCACCACCGAAGAGGCCACCTTTACCACCTTTTACAAGCGGGCAAATGAGGTCGATCACCTTGATACCGGTCGGCAGAATTTCCTCACTCGCCGACTGATCGGTAAGCGATGGTGCCGGGCGATGGATCGGGGAACGATGGTTCGCGTCTTCGAGCGGCTTGTTTTCGTCCACGAGATCTCCGGTAACGTTGAAGATACGGCCAAGAACCTGTTTTCCGACGGGCACAGCGATCGGCTTGCCGGTATCCGCAAGAGTCATTCCCCGCTTGAGTCCGTCGGTGGTGGACATAGCAACCGCGCGCACCCAGCCGTCGCCAAGGTGTTGCTGAACTTCGAGAACCAGCTTGGTATCGACCTCGTTGAGAACGTAGTTGATCTCAAGTGCGTTGAAGATTTCCGGCAGGTTGCTGGCTTTGGAGAAATCGGCGTCGATGACGGCGCCAATGATTTGGACGATGGTTCCTTGGTTGCTCATGGTGGAAGAAGTAAAAAGTTGCTAGTGATCAGTGATCAGTGGGTCGTATTGCGGTATGGGTCGGTAATCGGGAGATTCATCTGGAGAGCACTGATCACTGATCACTGCTCACTCAGCACTTTACTCCATGGCCTTCATCGCCGTGGTGATCTCGAGAAGCTCGGCGGTGATCGCGGCTTGGCGAACCTTGTTGTATTGGAGGGTGAGCTCCTTGATGAATTTCTTGGCGTTGTCGGTAGCGGCTTTCATCGCGACCATCCGGGCGGAGTGCTCGGTGGCACGGGCTTCGAGAAGCGCCTGATAGACCTGGAAATTGACGTAGAGAGGGAGAATCGAGGCGAGAACCTCCGCCGGTGAAGGCTCGAAAAGGTGCTCGGAAGTATCGCCGGCGATAGCTCCGTCGTCGTCCGACTGCTCGGGCGGCTGGACGGGCAGAAGCTGAATGACCTCGGGCACCTGTGTCAGGGTGTTGACGAAGCGGGTGTAGACGATGGAGACCTTGTCGTAGTTTCCATCCGTGAACTGCTTGGTGAGAAAGCCGGCGATCGAGCGCGCATCAGCGAAGGGAACCGGGTCTTTCACCGTGTAATCCGCGAGGATGTGCTTCTTGGTTTTCTCCAGCATGATGCGGAGCTTGCGGCCTACGGTCACATAATCTGCAGTGTCGGAGGTGGTGGCGCGGAGCTTCTTCGCGACGTTCGTGTTGAGCGGTCCGCAAAGCCCTTTGTCCGTGGAAACCACCAGGACGAGCTCACGATTGCCCTCGCGGACTTCGAGCAGAGGGTGCGAAACCTCGTCCGAGAAGTTCGCAGCAATATCGCTGAGAACCGCGTTGAGCTGGCTCGAGTATTCTCGGCCGGCCAACGCCTGATCCTGGGCTTTCTTCATCTTCGCGGCCGCAACGAGCTGCATCGCCCGGGTGATCTGGGCGGTGTTCTTGACCGATTTAATTCGGCGGCGGATGTCTCGGAGGTTGGCCATTTGAGCGTAGAGCTAAGTGCTTTGAGCGGAGAGGAAGATTTTATTTCCAGGATTTCTTGAAGTCGTCGAGCGCCTGCTTGACGGCATCAACCATGGCGGCGTCCTTCTTGAGATCCGGCTTCTCGTTGCGGATCTTGTCGAGGAGCTCGCCCTTGCGAGTGTTGAAGAACTCGCCCATTGCATCCTGGCAACGGCTGATGTCCTTCACTTCCACGTCGTCGAAGAAGCCGTTCTGCATCGCGAAGAGGTAGATCGCCTCCATCTCCATCGCGAGCGGGGAGTATTGGTTCTGCTTGAAGAGCTCAACGATGCGAGCACCGCGCTCGAGTTTCTTCTTGGTCTGCGCGTCCAGGTCGGAGCCGAACTGCGCGAAGGCCTGGAGCTCGCGGTATTGGGCGAGGTCAAGTTTGGTGGTTCCGGCGACGGACTTGATCGTCTTCGTCTGAGCGGCGGAACCAACCCGGGAAACGGAGAGACCAACCGAGATGGCGGGGCGGATGCCCTGATAGAAGAGGTCGGTTTCCAGGTAGATCTGGCCGTCGGTGATGGAGATCACGTTGGTCGGAATGTATGCGGAAACGTCTCCGGCCTGCGTTTCGATGATCGGAAGCGCAGTGAGGGAGCCGCCACCTGCCTGTTCGGAAAGGCGCGCGGAGCGCTCAAGGAGGCGGGAGTGGAGGTAGAAAACGTCACCGGGATAAGCCTCACGACCGGACGGGCGGCGGAGGATCAGGGAGACCTGACGGTAGGCGACAGCGTGCTTGGAAAGGTCGTCGAAGACGATCAGGCAGTCCTTACCCTTGTCCATGAGGTATTCCGCGATGGAGCAACCTGCATATGGGGCGAGGAACTGCATCGCTGCGGCGTCCGAAGCGGAAGCGGAAACGATGGTGGTGTATTCCATCGCGCCGGCGTCCTCGAGGGTCTTCTGGATCCGGGCGACGTTGGAGAGTTTCTGGCCGACGGCGACGTAGATGCAATACATCGGCTTGTGGTTCTTCAGCTTGCCTTGCTCGGCGGCCTTGTTTTGCTGCGCCTGGGAAATGATGGTGTCCACGGCGATGGTGGACTTGCCGGTGGCACGGTCACCGATGATCAGCTCACGCTGGCCGCGGCCGATTGGCACCATGGCGTCGATGGCCATAATCCCGGTCTGGACGGGGACGGAAACGGATTTCCGTTTGATGATGCCGGGGGCGATCTTCTCCACCGGGTAGTGAGCGGAGGCGGCGATCTCACCCTTGCCGTCGATCGGTGCGCCGAGCGCATTGACGACGCGGCCGAGGAGCGCTTCGCCGACAGGGACGGAGAGCAGCTTGCCAGTGGTGCGGCAGGAGCTGCCTTCGGAGATGGAGGTGTAGTCACCAAGAAGGACGACACCGACTTCGCTTTCCTCAAGGTTCAGAGCCATACCGGTCACACCACCGTCAAACTCGATCATCTCATTGAGCATGACGTCGGAAAGTCCTTCGATGATGGCGACGCCGTCACCGACCTTGCGGACCGTGCCGGTGTTGGTTTTCTCAACGCTCGAGCTGATGCCGGCGATTTGCTGTTCGATGTCCTGGAGGATGCTGCTCATTTTAGGTGTGCTAGTTGGAAGTGTTCAGTTTTCAGGCTGAGGGAAAATCAGAATGCCTTGGCCAGGCGGTCGAGGCGACCCTGGACAGAGCCGTCCAGAACGTCGTCGCCGACGCGGATGCGCAGGCCGCCGAGAAGCTCGGGGTTGGTCTTGAATTGGATATTGAGGTTCGGGCCGTGCTCTGCGGCGAGGCCGGTGGCGATTCGTTGTCCGTCGCTGGCACTGAGGACAGCGGCGCTTTCCACAAGAACCTCGCGGCGCGCCATTTCAAGGCGGGCGAGACGATGGATCGCGGCGAGTATGGCACGGTAATCGCGTGGCTGGGCGGCGATGAGTTTCGAAACGAGGTCGCGCAACTTGTTGTCATCAAGCTGTCCGTCCACCTGGCACAGGCCGTAGAGGCGGCGGGCGGTGGCGGCGGCGACTTTTGAAATTTTCATCGTGGTGGAAAGGGATGGGGAACTGGATCAGTTGCCGACCTTGGAGAGCGCCTCTTCGTTGATGCGGTGCTGATCCTCAGGGGTAAGCACCTTGCCGGTGACCTGGGTGGTAGTGGTGGCGACAAGGCGGCCGAACTCGCGCTTGAGCTCAATCGAGATGCGCTCGCGGTCGGCGTTGCCTGCGGCCTCGGCCTTGGCGAGTATCTGCTGCGCCTGGGAGATCGCCTCCTGGGATTTCTGCTCGGTGAACGCGACGGCGCCTTCCTTGGCCTCGGCGATGAGACGGACGGCATCCTCGTTGGCCTTGGCAATCGTGGCGGCGGTGGTGGCCTCGGATTCGGCGAGCTGCTTCTCAATCCGCTTGAGCTTCTCCTCACCCTCAAGGATGCGGGTGCGGCGCTGCTCGAGAATGGCCTGAATCGGACCGAAGGCAAATTTCTTCAGGACGAAGACGACCAGGAAAAAGTTGATGACCTGGGCGGCGAAAAACGCTCCGTGCAAACCGAAGGTGGTCTTGATCGTTTCGAATGCGCCCGGTTGTTCGGCGGCGGCGGCGAGGAAGGTCATCATGGCAATTGAATGCGGTTGGGAAAAAGGGGGTTGCCGTGCGCACCCGGAAGGTGCGCACGACGGGAATGCTTAGAATGGCACAGCGAAGGCCGAGAGGATGAAGATACCCTCGATAAGTGCCGCAAGAATAATGGAGATCACGAGGATCGGGGTAGCTGCACCAGGGTTACGACCGGTGGCTTCAGCTGCCTTCGAACCGAGGATACCGATGCCGAGTCCACCGCCAAGGGCGGCGAGGGCGACTGCAAATGCTTTAGTGAACATAATTGGTTGGTTTGTTTGTTGTTGTTGTGGTTTTCTGCGGCCCCCACGGTCTTGCCATGGTCAGACTGCCGAAATTTTTTAGTGATGCTCCTCGTCTCCGTGGTCGCAGATGAGCTTCAGGAAGATCGCGCAGAGCAGGGTGAAAACCAGAGCCTGCACGAAGCCGACCAGCAGCTCCATAAAGTAGAAGGGCAGTGCCGGAAGGAAGGCCAGTTTCTCGGGGACGAGAGCCATCAGCTTCTCAAGAGTCTGCTCGCCGCCGTAGATGTTTCCGAAGAGTCGGAAGGAAAGCGCCACCGGTCGGATCGCGATGGAGATGACCTCGAGGACACCGACGAAAAGGAAAAGCGGCATGAGCGCCCAGAAAAGGAAGCCTTTGACGCCTTTCGGGGCGAAAATGTGGGCGAGAAAACCTTTGAGGCCGTTCTCGGTGATTGCCCAGTAGATCCAGAGCAGTGCGAAGGTGAAGGCCATCGCTGCGGTCATGTTGATGTCCGCGTTGGCGCCACGGAGGATGGGAAGGAAGCCTGCGGAATGGCCTTTTCCGTCCTCAAGGTGCCAGCCCACTGTTCCGACGCTAGGAATGAGGCCGAGGTAATTGCTCACCAGGATGAAGAAGAAGATTGTACCAAAGAACCAGAAGGTGCGTTTGGTGAGATGAGGACCCATCAGATTTTCAAGAAAATCATAAAGGGACTCCATCGCCCATTCTGCGAAGTTCTGGAAACCGGCCGGCACAAGGCTCATCTTCTTGGTGGCGGCACGGCAGAAAAGGACAATCACCCCGACTGCGATCCAGACCATGATGATGGAGTTGCTGACGGGAAGCCAATCGTGAAGCTTCTGCGCATCCAACGGCAGGGCGTGGTGCCCACCTTCCGCAGCAGCGAAAGTGGAGGCGAGGCTGAGGAGCCAAAGCGAGACTGTTTGAAGGGCAAAACGCATGATGAAACCTCTGCGAAACGCAGAGGCGAGGGGTGATACCGATACCCCCCTTTTCCCGCAAGAGATATTTGTGAAATTTTTCACAAGGTCTGCGTTTTTCTGCGAAATATCCGATTTTATAAGGATTGGAGGGCAGAAGAAATTTGCAGGTTTTTCGCGACAGTCACCGCAGGGAATGAATATCTGTGTTCCCGGCAGCGGATCCTGCCCTTTCCCAGCTGTTCTCACGGAAAGCTTCGAATATACGGACGCCGGGGTTTCCTCCGGCTCAGGCGGCATCGAGTTCCTCCTCAAAAGCTGCCAGCAACCGCAGCAGTTCACAGCCTGCGGCGCACCGGAATACCGGCCTGTCACACAACCGGAATGGCGCTCCGGGAAATGTCCGAATACCGAACCCATCTGTTAGGATTGATTGTTAGCCGCGTCGGTTCGGGGTTGCATATCGCCGCGCACAAGCGGGAAACCCTGTAAAAGTCAAGCAACTGCTGCAAAAAAAACCTGCGTCCAAGTTCAGCTTTTATCTTGCAAAACGGTTCCCAGCTTCGCAAAACCGCTTCTGCCATGAACAAAGCAGAACTTGTAGAATCCATTCAGAAAGCCCTCGGAGACGACGCCACCAAGCGTTCCGCGGAAGAAGCCCTCGACGCAGTCCTTTCCTCCATCGCCACAGGCGTGAAGAAAGATCAGAAAGTCCAAATCATCGGATTCGGAACTTTCGAGGTCAAGAATCGTGCCGCCCGTATGGGTCGCAACCCGAAGACCGGAGCAGCCCTCAAAATCGCCGCCTCAAAATCGGTCGGTTTCAAGCCATCCTCCGTTCTCAAGGGAAGCCTCTGATGCCATGGCGGGAAACCGCCTGGTAAACGTAGCCTCATAAAAACCCAAAAACCCCGTCCGAATCCGGACGGGGTTTTTTATTTGGAAAGGGTTAGGAGTTGGCGGCTATCAGAACCAGCCCTTGCGGCCGACGACGTAAGTCGCGACAAATTCTTCATCCGTTTTCGTGAGGTAAATGATCCCCTCGATTAACGCGACGATCCCCACTGCTGCTGGAGGAAAGCACAAGAAGGAGCCGACAACACTTACGGCGAGCATAATGATGCCCTCGGTCGTATAGCCGAGGTAGAACTTATGAACCCCCAGCGCGCCGAGAAGGATCGCTAAGATTCCGGAGATCAGTTTCTTGTCCTTTTGCTCCTTGGTATATGAGGAAGGATCTACGGGCGCGGCGGCTGCCGGAGGCTCTGATGCTGGCGGTGGAGTCTGCGGATTGGCGGACTCTGGCTCTGGGGTAGGCGTTTCTTCTGACATGGTGGTTGTCCATTATCAAAAATGCATCAATGTTGCAAGCAGCAAGCCGATATGAAACCACGAATCACCCTGGCAGAAACCACTTTTAAAGACGGCAACCCCCTCGAATTGCAGGAGCACGACGGCCGCCGCTACCTACTTGTCCACGGCCAGCAGATCTGCGGCCCGGCCACGCGCGCAACCGAGGAGGAACTCGCGAAGCTCGCTGCGGCCCCTTTCCGCCCTGCGCGGCAGCCGAGGATCTGGTTGGTAGGGCTCGGACTCGGCCATATGCTGGGGTCGATTATCAAGGAACTCCCGCAGAAGCGGGCCGTCTATACCGTCGCGGAGAACAACAGCGAATTGTTAGATTGGAATAGGAAGTTTTACCCTGACACGCCGCTTAACGATCCGCGGGTCGCCATCGAAAGCGACAGCAGCGCAAACGCGCTCAACAAGCAATCGGGCTGCCTGCACGCGATCATGATCCATCTCGATTCGGCACCGCTTGCCGCAAAGGGGCGCCTGTGCATAAACGACAAGCGCTGGCTCTCCGCAACCTACGAGGCACTGCAGCCCGGCGGCCTGCTGGCAATCGCATCCACACGCAAGCTCCCGACACTAACCCGCAATCTCGAACGCGAGGGCTACGAGGTTGTCGAGCATCTCGTGCCCGCCGTGCCGATGGCCAAGAAACCTCGGCTCGTGCCGATCTGGCTCGCCCGCAAATCGCGAGGCATCGCTTGAGTTCACCCCCCGATGTACTTATCTTCCCCGCCTTTGCCATGACCCGTATTCACTACATCATCCCGGCGCTCATCGCCGCCTCCGCCCATGCCGGAGAGCTCACTCTGGAAATGAAACCGTTTTCCGTCACCCACAGTTTCCCAGCCACCGCCCTACCGGATGAAAGCACACCCATCGCCCTCGATGCGGAGGTCTGGTCGGAATTCAGCATCGTCACCATCGCCGACCACGGCAGCTCCGTGAAAAAGGGCGCACCGCTCATCGCATTCGATGCGGAGACAATCGACAGGAAGATCGCCGACACTCGCCGGGAGATCGCCACGCAAGCCCTCGGTCTTGCGCAAGCGGAACTGGATCTCGCAACGCTGGAGAAGACCGTGCCAGAGCAGCTCGCACGGCTCAAGCGCAACGCCGCGCAGGCAGCCGAGGAGCTCGCTTATTTCACCGCCACCCGCCGCAAGGCCGCCGAGGAATCGGCCGCGCAATCGCTCAAGCGCAATGAGCAGCTCCTCGCCTCCAAGAAAGAGGAGTTGAAACAGCTTCTCCAGATGTACGAGGCCGACGACGTCACCGAAGACACCGAGGAGATCATCCTCCAGCAGCAGAGGGATTCCGTGGAATACGCAGAGTATGCCCTGCGCATGGAAACCCTCGACCACAAGCGAACTCTCGCCTTTTCCCTGCCCCGCGAGGCCATCGCACTGACCGAGAAACGCGATGACTCCGCGCTCCTGCTTGAGGCGGGTCAAAAGGATCTCCCGCGTTCCGTCGAGCTGAAGAAGCTTGCCGCCGCCGCATTGAAAACCTCGCTTGCCCGCAACAAGCAAACCCTCGCCGATCTCGACAAAGACCGCAGCCTTTTCGAAATCAAGGCACCTGCCGACGGTCTGTTCTACTACGGCGCCATCAAGGACGGAAAATGGACGACCGGGGATCTGATCAAGGGACTGAAACCCGAGGGCAGCGCGCCGGTCAATAAAGCCTTCGCAACATTCATCCCGTCCGCTTCGAAAATGACGGTTCACGCCTTCCTCGACCAGGCGACCGCCGCCGTGGTTGCACCCGGCGCGAAGGGCTCGGCCGCGCTCGCCGGGCGCGGCGAAATCACCATTCCGATCTCCCTAGCGTCACTCGTTTCCACCCCGAACCCCGACCAAACATACAGCGCAACCCTCACCGCAGAATGGCCGGAGAAAACCAAGGCCGCTGCAGGGCAGAGCCTTGAAATCCACCTTGTCTCCTACGCGACCGATGCGGCGATCACCGTTCCCTCGAAAGCAATCGGATACGGACCGAAGGGCTGGGCCGTCGAGGTCAAACTTGCCGACGGGAAAACCGAAAAACGCCCGGTCACCAAAGGCAAGTCATCCGATGGAGAAACTGAAATCACCGCCGGCCTCGAATCCGGACAGGTCATCATCGCTCCCTGATATGGAGCGCGGGTTTGTAACCCGCTTCCTTGCACTCCGCATTCATGATTCGGAGCTCGGAGAACCTAACCGCCGAATGCAAGCGGCTTGCAAAGCCGCGCTGCTTAGCCCCGCAACAGGTTCCAGCCAGTAACCAAGGCCTTCAGGCCGGCCATCTCGATGGACGAATCAACGCCGGTTCCCCACAAAAGGCGACCGTCCTCGTGCTGGAGCTGAACATAAGCGGCAGCGCTCGCATCGGAACCTCCCTGCACCGCGTGCGAGCGGTAGTCGGTGACTTTGAAATCCTTCAGGCCGCCGATTTCAAGGGCATGCACGAATGAGTTGATTGGCCCATTGCCGTCGCCTTCGATCCGCTGTGATTTTCCGGCCTGCGAAATCGTCGCATTGCAATGCACTTGGCCGCCGCCGGGCTGATGGATCAGCTCGTATTCCATCACCGAAAGGTGGCTTTCCACATTCACGAAATGTTCGAAAAATGCGTCGCGGATCTCGTCCACAGTCAGCTCGCGGCCATGCTGGTCGGCAAGGTCGTAAATGTATTTCCCGACGATGGGGTGCATCGATTTCGGCAAGTCAAATCCATGCTCGCGGTCCAGCACGTAGGCGACACCACCCTTCCCTGACTGGGAATTGATACGGATGATCGCTTCGTAGGAGCGCCCGATATCCTGTGGGTCGATGGTCAGGTAGGGCACGCCCCAGGCGAGATCGGGCTCGTCCTTGGTTTCCTTTGCACGGCGATCCAGGCCTTTCTTGATCGCGTCCTGATGGCTTCCGGAAAACGCAGTGAAAACCAGCTCGCCAGCGTACGGCTGGCGCTCCGGAACGACAAGGCGAGTGAACTTCTCGTATTTCAGGCGGATGTCGGTGAGACCGGAAAAATCGAGGCCGGTTCCGATACCGTGGCTGTTCATGTTCAATGCGACGATGACGATATCCAAGTTCCCGGTGCGCTCGCCGTTTCCGAAAAGCGTGCCTTCCACCCGGTCCGCACCCGCCATCAGGCCGAGCTCGGTGGCAGCAATACCGGTGCCGCGATCGTTATGGGTGTGCAGGGAAACGGTTACGGAATCACGCCTGTCCAGATTGCGACACATCCACTCGATCATGTCCGCGTGGACATTCGGGGTCGCCCACTGGACGGTGTCCGGAAGGTTGACGATCATCTTGTTCTCTGGCGTCGGCTGCCAGACCTCGATCACCGCGTTGCAGACCTCCAGAGCGTAATCCAGCTCCGTATCGGAAAAGGACTCGGGCGAATATTGCAGGACCACCTCAGTCTGCGGGATGGTCGGCACGAGTTCCTTGACGAGCTTTGTCCCATCGATCGCGATCTGCTTGATCGACTCGCGCGAGGCATCACCGAAAGTCACGCGGCGCTGCAGCGGCGAGGTCGAATTGTAGATGTGCACGATGGCGCGTTTCGCCCCGGCGATCGCCTCGAAGCTGCGGCGGATCAGCTGCTCACGGGTTTGCACCAGGATCTGGATGGTGACATCCTCCGGGATGCGGTTTTCCTCAATCAGGCGGCGGCAGAAATTGAATTCCGTGTCGGCGGCGGAGGGGAAGCCAATCTCGATCTGCTTGAATCCGATCCGCACCAACAGGTCGAAAAACTCCAGTTTCTCCTCGATCGACATCGGCTGCGGCAGCGCCTGATTGCCGTCGCGCAGATCCACCGAGCACCAGATCGGGGCACGAGTGATCTCCTTGTCCGGCCAGGTGCGGTCGGGCAGAGGGATCGCCGGGAAGGGGCGGTATTTTGAGAGGGAGTTCGGTTGCATTGTAAAATAGGGAAAGTGTTGTCGGAAAAACCTGGGCCCTTAGAGAATTCGAGAAATTCGAGAAATTCGGGCGCGTGAAAGGTCAGCGCAGAGCCAGCCTCGCTAGGAGGGGCTCAGCTGTTAGGTTCCGAAGTAGGAGCGCTTTCACGGCTTTGAAGCTATGAAGCAACCTATCCGGGGTCAATCGTGAATCCGGCCTCACTCCCTCAGGGCGCCTACACTACGGAGATCCCGGCAAGGAATGCAGAACCGGATATGGGATTTGAACCGCCAAGTAAGAAAAGTTCGCCAAGTTTTCCAAAGCCAAACGCTTTCTGAACAGAAATCTTCAGCCAAAAAGACTCTTTTGAGATCTTTGTTCTCTTGGACTTGGTCAGAACGATCAAGCTAGAGAACAGGAAAGATTGGATTTGCAACAAAAAGCACAAAAGACACAGAAACTTGGGAAGTGTGCCTGCTTGAATCGGGTCTCATTCCTTCCTGATGTCCTGTTTTTGTATCAATGATCCGAAAAATCCTCCTTTTTGTGCCTTCTGTGCCTTTTGTGGCGAAAATTCTCCCTAACTTGATCGCCCTGTGGACTTGGTGAACTTCTTCACGATTTGCTGATCCGCTTCGCTTAGTCCATGGGGACTTTGCGTCCTTAGCGATCTTCTGTAAAAATCCATCTTGGTTCTCAGCATCGGGAGAGGGGAGATTTGGAACAGAAGGAAGCAA